>DAOUQG010000215.1 GCA_030625765.1 Thermohalobacteraceae bacterium
GCTAGGTATGGAGACAAATGTGGTAAATGGACAAATTCTTTAAATGACAACGATCAAAAATTAGCATAATTAGGAAGGTGCTTTTAGCACCTTTTTTTAATGCTTGTTTATTAATTCTATGTTATAATATGAATATCATGTTTTTGAAGGGACGAAATTAATGGGAAAAGAGCACATAAAAATAAATGAAGAAAAGTTAAGTGATAAGTATTTAAGCAGAAAAATTATTGAATCCATGAAAAATGGTATAGTAAGTGGATTGAAAACTACATGGATGCTTACAAAAATTATTGTTCCAGTATATTTTCTTATAACTTTTTTGAAGTATACTCCAGTACTAGACTGGATATCAAATTTTCTTAGTCCAATAATGCAGATTTTTGGATTACCTGGAGAAGCTTCAGTAGTCTTAGTTTTTGGTAATGTTATTAATTTATCTGCAGCATTGGCTGCAGTAGCATCTCTTTCATTGACAGCAAAAGAGATAACAATTATAGCAGTGATGCTGTCTTTTTCTCATAGTCTTTTTATGGAAACAGCAGTTGCAAAAAAAACAGGTTTGAATGTATATGTAGTTATTATGATAAGATTTACTTTAGCAGTTTTTTCAGGAATAATGTTAAACGTTTTACTTTAGAGGAGGACGTATTTTGGATATACTACACATTTTACAAGAAGCTTCTATTGGAAGCTTAAAGACTGTTTTAACTATTGCGAAATTTCTTATACCTCTAATGTTCGCAATCGAAATACTAAAAGCATTAAATATATTAGATAGATTATCTGATTTTTTACAACCTGTTTCAAAGTTGTTGGGGCTTTCTAAAGAAGCATCTTTCCCTTTGTTAGTAGGACTTATACTAGGTCTATCTTATGGTGCCGGAGTAATTATTAAAAGCTCTAAGGAAGGGAATCTATCTAAGAAAGATTTATATCTTTTGATGATTTTCTTAGTAACTTGTCACTCAGTTATTGAAGATACTCTTTTATTTGTTGCTATAGGTGCTAGTGGGTGGCTATTATTAGGCATTAGAATACCTCTTGCTATTATTTTAACCGCTTTAGTTGCTTGGAGGATGAATAAGAAACAAGAGAAATTAGGGGGTACATTGTAGACTCAATATTTATTATGCTTATTGATTAAAGAAAAGGAATCATTATTATAATAGAAAGATTAAGGCAACTAAGAAACAATGATGATTATACTTATGTACATTCTGTAAAGGTATCATTATTAGCAACGCACAAAAATCAACTAACTAAGCCAGTAGTTAAAATAAATGATAAGTTTGTAGATCTTCTTAAGCAAAAGGAGATTGAAATTGTTGATGTTATTAGTTAAATTTTTGAAAACACAGAAAAGCTCAGGTCAATAAAGTTCGACCTGAGCTTTTAAAATAATCTATTACTCTTCATTACACCCAGTCACTTCTTCTAGTGCATCACAACAGTCTCTATCTTTTTTATCAATTTGCTTAGGGAATAATGTTGGGAAAGTTGAGCAAATTGGTGAAATTTCTGCAGATAATTGTGGGAATCCAGTTGATAGTACACATAGTTGAACAGGAACAATTATTTTCTTTTCACATGTAATACATAATGCTATTAATAGATTTGCACGAACAGTACCAGTTTCTGGATCTACAATTAAATCTCTTCTTATATTGTTTGTTGCTAATCTAGTTTCACAGCTTATGTTACAGAACTCAGCAAATCGTGGGAAAAATGCACTGTTATTAACTGATGGTATACATAGTTCAAAGAAGTTAGTTAATATTAAAGGCTCTTTTGAGCATGAAACTGGCACATTTGCAGATAATGTTGCCTTACATTTCTTCTCACAGTTATCAGTAAACAGTACATCTATTTCAACAATTACGTTACCAGTAATTTTGATGTTTTGAGTACCAAATATTGGAGTTCCTTTGCATTTTTCGTCACAGTCTGTTGTATCAGCATATACTAACTTTTCACTACGGAATCCATCAGGACCTACAGCTTTAAGCTCTTCACCTTTGCATTTGACAAATTGTCCTCCAGAAATATCTGTCTCTGGCTTAACTACAAGGTTTCTAGGATCTTTAATGTCATTTGGATTAAAGAATTTTTTACATCTAATGTCTAGTACTCTTATTATTCTAGCGTCATCACCTAGTTCAGGCTCTAAGCGTTGGCCAGCAACTGTTCTTAATGCTTGAAGATTAAACAGTGCGGCATCATATACTTTTTGAACATATATAGGTTCAGCCTTTACATCTCTTAAGCAGCCATCAAATTCACATCCTGAAGTTCCATTACAACAGCTATCGGGAAGAGTTAGTGGACCTGTCATATTATCATTACATTTCATTGATTTTCCTCCTTTACATTGGATTGGAAATAACTTTCCTAATATTAGTATATTCCTAAGAGATTATTATGCTACTTTTAAAACTAGTTTGTAATATTTCATATATAGAATAAATATATATATATGAAGGATTATTTACATATTTTAATATATGTTTCAATAATTTAAAATGTGAATTTTTAAGGGGATGAGACTATGGCTTTTTCAAATCAGAGTAGCTGTATAATAACAGATAGTAAAAGTAATATGTATAATCTCTTGTGGGCCAATAATAATATTGAGTTAATTTTTTTTGATAAGTTATTAGGGAATGTTGAAAAGAAAACAATATTAAGGGATTGTATGGAAGAATTTGATACATATATTAATGAGGAGGACATTATTAATATAGTTTTTCAAAAGCATAATGGGAACATAAAGCTATTAACTAACAAGAACGGAGTCTGGGGATCAGAAATATTAGTTACTGAAAGTAAAACAAAAGCTTATAATTTTAACATTGTTAATTATGATAACAAAGTACATATCTTTTATTGTTTACCATATAGAGAAAACAAGAGAAAATATTCTTTATATCATTGTTATACTGAAGAAGGAAAATGGACAATTAATAATTTAGGCAGCATAATTAGAAAAGATGTGTTAAATCCTATGCAAACTTTAATATTTAATAATGAGATTGTATTAGGTTATTTTGATTTAGTAGATGATGTTGAGCAACTATTTGTGAAAAAGTATAGTTTACATGATAATAAGTGGAGCATCGGTATGCAGCTTACAACAAATATGAATAAAAAAATGTATCTAGATATGATATCTGTCAAAAATGATTTATATGTATCATATAGTGAGAGTTTTGAAGGTAATCTAGTTATAAAATATGAGAAATATGATACCATGAATAATTTTAAAAAGCTTGATGAAAGAATTTTATCAAATAGTTCAAATTGCTCTTATCCAACCTTAATTGTTTTTGATAATAAATTATGGAATGTATGGACTGAATATGAAAATGTTATGAGTGTATACGCAGAAGATACAGGGTTAAATTGGAGTGAACCTTATTTATGGAGAGAATCTAAGCATGGGATTTTTGTAAGGTATAAATTTTGCACAAATGAGGATAAAATCAAGAAAGCATATAAGCTTAATCATTCGTTTGGCAAAATTTATCCAGATATAGCCTTTTTAGGATTTGGAAATCTTGATAAAGCAGTTAAAGTGCCATTAAATAGTAATATTATTAGTCATGAACAGAATAAAAAAAAAGAAAATATTGATACTAACGATTCATACTATGATAATTTCTACGATCCATTTGAATCAGTTTTAAAAAATATAAGTCCCGTTAAGGGAAAAAAATAGAAGAATTTGACTTAGTTAATGAGCTGAAAAATGATATAAAAAAAATACAAAAACAAATAAAGGATTTGCACGTAGGTATAAATAATTTAAAAGAATCCTCCAGTAATGGAAAAGCAATAAAAGGAGAAGTGACAGGTAGCTTTGATGAAGAATTAAATAAATTAATTAAACGTGTAGATCAGATAGAGGATTATTTAATAAGAAGAAGTAGAAGTGGATTATTGAGAAGATAATAAATAGCGGTCTGTTGACCGCTATTATGTAATTAAAATATTTAATTAGTAACATTTCGAATATTTTGATTCATTTCAAAAAATTCATTTATCTTGAGAATATCATTTGTTTTACTAAGTGCAAGCATGAGCTTAATACGAGCTTTTTGTCCTGGAAGATCTCCTCCAAAAATTACCCCAATATCTTTTAATGTTTTTCCAGCTCCAGGATATCCATAAGTATCAAGAACTCTACCTACAGGGCATCTAGAAACCAGAACCACTGGAATATTATTATTAATTGCCTTCTTAATTCCATCTACCATTTCAGGAGGAATATTTCCTCTGCCAAAGGCTTCAACCACTATACCTTTATAGCCATTATCAATACAGTAATTTATAAAATCAGAGTTCATACCAGCTCCACATTTAATCAATGCTACTTTTGTTTCAATACTATCTGTTAATATATGATCTTGATTTGTTTTGTTCCTGTAAATAATTACTTCATTGTTATCAACAACTCCTAAAGGACCAAAGTGTAGAGATTTAAAAGTATCTAAGGAAAGAGTATTAGTTTTTGTTACTTCAGAAGCAGCATTTACTTCATTGTTCATTACAACTAAAACACCTTTATTTTTAGCTTCATTTGAGATAGCAGTAGAGATTGCAGCTGAAAGGTTACTAGGTCCATCATATCCTAACTCTGACCCATTACGCATTGCTCCTACAACTATCACTGGTTTTTCGGATTCTATAGTTAAGTCTAATAAGTATGCAGTTTCTTCAAGTGTATCTGTACCGTGCGTTACTACTGCTCCAGTAATATCTTCTCTAGAGACTGTTTTCTTTATAAGCTGAGAAAGATCCATCATTTTTTCTGGTGTCATATGGGGACCTGGTAATTTTGCATAATTAAAGATTTCTAT
>DAOUQG010000180.1 GCA_030625765.1 Thermohalobacteraceae bacterium
AAAACTCCCTTTCTCCTGTTGCATTTGAATATACTTGCTTTGTTACATAGGTAGTAATTCTATTTCCTTCACACTTTTTTAAATCTTCTGCTTGATAATACCCCTTATCTGCTACCACATATTATTATTTTTGCCAAAAGAACAGCTAAAGATACTGATTTTTAGCTGTTCTTAGGATATTTTTATTTGTTTTTTAGTGAATTCTCACACAGCCTGACGGGGTTGTTGACATTCCGAACTTAACTCTATTCCCCTGCTTACATCAGAAAGCCTCTCAAGATAAACTCTATATCTTTTATCTAAAATCAATCGACACTCACTTCTATAAGTGGGTATTTCAACTTTCCCTACTCAGGTAAGAATAGCATCTCCTCCCAAGCATATTAAGATACTAAAATAAGTGTTAAGTTATGAGTTAATAACTATTCCCAATAATTTTGCTAAATCTACTGCTTGTATAGGTGAAACTATTACACCCCTAATATCTTCTATACGTATCCCTAACCCTTCAATGCTACAATTACTCAAATCTATTCCAAATAGACTTGTACCTGACATTTGGCTTAGTCTAAAATTACACTTCCTAAACTCTACTTTAGTAAAATTACTATCTTGAAAATTACTATTTTCAAATATGCTATCTTCAAAAATGACTTGTTTCATTAGAATAAATCTCATATAAGCAAATGGACATTTACTCTTCTTTATCAAAGTATTTTGTAGTGTAGCATTGCAAAGGTTTATACCCATAAGTTTACAGTTTATAAACTCAGCCCTATGGATAATAGCTCCACTCAAATCCGCATTTGACAAATCACAGCTTTCAAATATTACATCAGTAAGCTCCAATGAATTCAGTGTTATATCTTTAAAAACCACATTTTTAAAGACTACTTTATCAAAACAGACATGACTAGCTATTTGTTTCTCAATTGTACAGTTTGATACATAAATCTCTCTAAAAACATCTTCATCTTCAATATTAATAATTTTTTCATGATTTTTTTCTATATCTTTTATTATCTTTGGTTTCTGTATCTTTACGACCTGCTTCTTTGTTTTATTCATCATATAGTCTCCTTTTGTATATATAAACGTTCACATATTCACACATATGTTTTAATAATTTTAATTATTTAGTTTCTTTTAATTCTATCATTTGTTCAAGCTCATCTAGATTTAGCACTTCTGTAAATTTGTAATATATGTATTTATTATTGATATGTATGCATACATATTGATTTCCCAATATCTCAAAATCACTCATATATCCCTGAAACTTATACCTAGGAACTATTCTCTTTCGGTCAAATTCTGGATTGAAAAATGGTACAATAAGAGCTATAATTCTTTTAATTTCTTTTCTTTTAATATAATCCTTCATTTTTTCTTTATTCTTTTTATTGCTCAGCTCACCAATAAAAAACATAAAATTGTGATAATCATCTACATCAGTTTTGCATACTATAATTGGGTATTTATTACTATTTATTCTTATTTGTTCAACTAGTACTTTTTTAGAAAATCTAATATATAAAATTACAACTATTATACACATAAATAATAGTAACATTATTAACCTTAGTTTTCTTTGATTTTTTATCACCTTTAACTCCTCCTAATACTCACACAAATATTTACATGTAAATATGACAACTCTTAATTTTCAACTCTATTAACGATAACCAACTCATTTTTTTAAGAGTATATTATCCATTAATTAACATATATAAAATGTATTTCTTCTTAAATATTCTACTTTATACTACCTTTTCCTTTTTTAATTATATATAAATATAAAAGCCTGACTATATAAACTAATTATTATATTGACATCTCTATCCAGTAAATATATAATAATATTCCTGATCTAAGTTTAGTAACTAATAGAATTTACTTACAAAGGGAGGCGATTATATGATTGAGGTTGAACATTTGAGTAAAAGCTTCAAGGTTAAAAAAAGGGATGCTGGTGTCGGTGCTGCTTTAAAGTCCCTAATTAACCCTCAATACACTACAGTTGAAGCCCTACATGATATTTCCTTTAATATTGATGAGGGTGAAATCGTTGGATACATAGGACCAAACGGTGCTGGCAAATCTACTACAATTAAAATCATAAGTGGTATTTTAGTTCCCGATAGTGGTAAATGCAATATCCTTGGACATACTCCTTGGAAAAGCAGAGTAAACCATGTAAAAAACATTGGAGTAGTTTTCGGTCAACGCTCCCAGCTTTGGTGGGATGTTCCTGTGATGGATTCCTACAATCTACTAAAGGATATTTATAAAATTACCCACAAAGACTTTAGAAATACCCTTGAGTTATTAACAGATACTCTAGATTTATCCACCTTACTATCAATGCCTGTTCGTCAGTTAAGTCTTGGTCAAAGAATGCGTTGTGAAATTGCAGCTTCCCTACTACATAATCCCAAAATCTTGTTTTTAGATGAACCTACAATAGGACTTGATGCAGTTTCTAAAATTGCAGTTCGAAATTTCATAAAAACCATTAATAAAGAGAAAAAGGTTACAGTTATCCTAACTACACATGACATGAATGATATTGAAACATTGGCTGAAAGGATTATACTGATAGGAAAAGGAAAAATTCTACTTGATGGTACATTAACAGAGTTAAAGAATAGGTTTGCTACACATAAAACCGTGACTGTAGATTTCGCTGAAAATAATGCTCCTATTAGCATTGAAGGTACTACAATTTTATCAAGATCTGATGAAAGAATATCTTTATCTGTTGCATTAGATAAAATAAAGGTATCAGAGGTTATAAGTCGATTATCTAAACAATTTGAAATTATTGATGTTACTGTAAATAGCAGACCAATTGAAGAAATCATAGTAGACTTATATAAGGAGTATCAAATATGAAAGCATATGTTTCCTTATTTAAAATGAGATTGCTCAAGGGTCTTCAGTATAGAATAGCAGCCTTTGCAGGGGTATCAACACAATTTTTCTGGGGATTTATGTTTATAATGATTTTCGAAGCCTTCTACAGTAGTACATCAAACCCACAGCCCATATCCCTAACTCAATTAATTCAGGTGGTATGGCTTCAGCAAAGCTTTCTAGTTTTTATCATGCTATGGTTTCGGGATAATGAACTCATTAATCTTATCACTAGTGGTAATATCGCCTATGAGTTATGTCGTCCTACAGATTTGTATAGATTTTGGTATGCAAAGCTTATAGCTCAAAGACTATCGGGTGCACTTTTAAGATGCTTTCCAATAATCATTGTAGCTACCCTTTTACCAAAACCCTACAATTTTACTTTGCCACCAAGCTTTACAGCCTTCATTCTATTTCTAATCACACTAATATTAGGACTAACATTAATCGTTACAATTTCAATGCTAATCTATATTTCTATTTTTTATACCATGTCAGGAACGGGTTCGTTATTGATTTTTGGTGTGTTTGGAGAATTTTTCTCGGGTTTAGTTATTCCTGTACCACTGATGCCAGAGATATTGAAAAAGATAGTCTATTTACTTCCTTTTAGGTATACATCTGATCTACCCTTTAGGATTTATGCTGGAAATATAGGTTTAAATGAAGCTATAGTAAGTATTGGTGTACAAGTAGTTTGGATACTTATTCTGCTAGCATTAGGTAAACTATGGATGAAAAAAGCTTTAAGAAGAGTAATCGTTCAAGGGGGGTAATATATGAAGCTATATCTTAGATATATGTCTATACTTTTCAAGAGCCAAATGGAATATAGAACCTCTTTTATTCTACTTTCCATTGGACAATTTTTTGTTCCATTTTTAACTTTCGTATCTATCTTTTTATTTTTTCAAAGATTTTCTAATATAAGAGGCTGGTCCCTCTATGAAGTAGCGCTATGTTATTCAGTTACACATATGGCGTTTTCAATAAGCGAATGCTTCGCAAGAGGGTTTGATTCCTTTTCATCAACTATTATAACTGGTAATTTTGATAGGATTTTAGTTAGACCTCGTACAACAATACTACAAGTTCTTGGGTCAAAATTTGAGTTTACAAGGATAGGACGCCTAACACAGAGTATCATCGTATTAATATATGCATTAAATAACATCAGTGTAGTTTGGGATATATATAAAATAATAACACTTATATTAATGGTCATAAGTGGTATATTAATCTTTACAGGAATATATATGCTCGGAGCCACTTTATGCTTTTGGACTATTGAAGGCTTGGAGGTAGTAAATATATTTACAGATGGTGGCAGAGAAATGACACAATATCCACTAAGTATTTATAAAGAATGGGCAAAAAAATTCTTTACCTTCGTTATTCCCTTTGGTACTGTAAATTATCTACCACTAATGTTTATTTTAGATAAAGTCAATGGTAATAAATTAATATATATGCTAACACCACTATCTGGTATGTTATTTATTATTCCATGTGTTCTTATATGGAGCTTTGGGGTTAAGCATTATAAATCAACTGGATCATGATCAAAAGGCGTATCTTGGTAGATACGTCTTCATCACTACTCCCACTTGTATTTTCATCACCCATAAGTAGTATGTATGATAATTCAACTTTTCAATCCTAATCCTAGCTATATAACTTATATATTTCTTCAAACAGCACTTTTATTCCAATTTTAATTTTTTCTTCAGTTAGTTTTGAAATACATATCCTTAGACTATTTTCATTTGAATTATTCCTTATGTAGAATGCTTTTGCTGGTGAGATATAAATATTCTTTTTCTCCAATCTTTTTTCCAATAGTTCTACATCCACTCTTTTAGGTAGTCTAATCCATACAAAGAATCCCGTTTGTGGAACGTAGAATTCTATTCCTTCTTTATTTAAACCTCTCAAGCATTCTCTTAAGCAGTCCATCTTCTTCTTATACTTAGATTTAGCCTTTTTTATGTGATTATTATACATTCCGCTATTTATGAAATTTTCCAATGCTCCCTGTGCTAATACTGATGTATTTAAATCATAGCATCTTTTATGCTTAAAAAATTCAGTTCTAAATTTTTCATGAAGCACTACTGCACCAATCCTTATTCCAGGCATAAAAGTCTTAGAGAAGCTTTTTACATATACAACTCTTTGATATATATCATAATAAAAGATAGGTAAAGCCTTTTTATTCGTATCAATGTCAACAAGATAATCATCCTCAACAACGTAAACATCATATTTTTCAGCTAACTCAACAATTCTAGTTTTCTCTTTTTCCGATAAACAAGTCCCTAAAGGATTGTGAAATCTTGGGATCGTATAAAAAAACTTTATGTCTCCGTTCTTAAAAATTTTCTCGAGCTCTTTCAAATCTATTCCATTATAATCTCTTCTTATTCCAATTAATTTTTCCCTATTTAATTCTACTAAACTATTCATTAAGCTATATGTAGGCTGCTCAACTAATATATTTTTCTTTCCATTTGGAAAAGCCATATTTGATAGTATATTCAAAGCTTGTTGGGACCCAGAAGTAATAAATATGTTTTTATGAGAAGTAAATATTTGATGATTCATAAAGTGGCTCACTAGTATTTTTCTTAAAGATTCTAACCCTTGTGCATCACAATACAAAAATAGATTATTTTTATAAACGTCAACAGCTCTATTTATACAATGATTAAACTCTTTATAAGGTAGCAATTTAGGGTCAGGCGTTACCTCAGAAAAATCAATAGTACTGTAGTCATCATTATTTGTATTGTTCTTTTCAACTAGATAATAACCACTTTTGGGAATAGAGAATATCTTGTGATTCATTTCAAGCTCATTATAAGCTCTTATCACAGTGGATTTATTACAATTGTATTTAGTTGCAAGAGATCTTATAGACGGCAACCTCTCACCCTGTTTTAATTGATTCTGTGCAACAAGATTTTCAATTTCCTCAATTATCAATTCATACTTCTTTTTCATTATCCCACTCCTATGATATTATTAATTAATTACAATCCAATATATGAGGTGCAAATAATTTTGTACCAGTACAGATATGGTTATTAATGGTTGTGCCGTATATTATTACTATATATAATTTAATTACATTAGTAAAGTAAATTTTGAAGAAAGAAGGAGATTATAGAATGAATAAATTAGAACATATTTTAAACTGCCATCCAATTATAAAAACAGATATTATTAAAGGTAAAAATGTAAATTTATATAGTAAAGATGGGAAGAAAATTATTGATTTTGAATCTGGAATA
>DAOUQG010000055.1 GCA_030625765.1 Thermohalobacteraceae bacterium
AAGATGCTTTTGAAGATCTTTCTAAAAACTCTTCTGAAATATTAACATTTATTGATGAAAAAGTTAGTCCTGACTATGAGATTTTTGTTAATAGTGGTATTCAGTATATGAATGATTCAAATGTCATGAGTACCTTAGTTGGAGATTTTGCAGCTACTTCAGAGCAAATACTTGCTTCTATTGAGCAAGTTAGTGAAGCAATTGATTCTATATCTAGTACTTTAGAGCAAGCATCAACTGGTTCTCAAGATATAAACTTGAATGTTCAAGAAGTAGCCATAGCTGTAGAGGATGCTGCTAAAATAACTGAAAAGCAAATGGACTTATCTCAGCAGTTGTATAGTTTAGTTCAGAAATTTAAAGTATAGATTACATAAATTTCTGTAGTCGTTACACTAATTCTATTTTAGAATTTGATCTAAAATATGATTATTTAATACTATTAATATTTATTAACTTGTTAATACATATCAAATAAGTTATAATGATGGTATTAGAAACAACCATTTTATTCAAAAAGCTACAAATGGATGGACGTTCATTTGTAGTTTTTTTATTGTAGTGTTTATCTATATTTAATATTAGAATCAATTATTGGATAAAATATAAAAAAAGATTTAAGAAAGGAAAAAAAATCATATGAAAACAGTAAAATTTAGTGAGTTAAACATTTCAAGTCAGGTGCAGAAAGCTGTTGAAGATATGGGTTTTGAGGAAACAACACCTATTCAGACTCAGTCTATTCCATATATATTAGAAGGGAGAGATGTTACTGGGCAAGCTCAAACAGGAACAGGAAAGACAGCAGCTTTTGGAATTCCTATCCTGGAAAAAGTAGATCTTAAAAATAGGAGTTTACAAGTATTGGTACTTTGTCCGACACGAGAATTAGCAATTCAGGTTGCAGAAGAGATAAGGGCTTTATCAAAACATAAACACGGTATTAAAATACTTCCAATCTATGGAGGACAACCAATTCAAAGACAAATCAAAGCTCTGAAAAATGGAGTGCAAATAGTGATAGGAACACCAGGTCGAGTAATGGATCATATGCGCCGAAGGACATTAAAAGTTGGCGGGCTAAAAATGGTAGTTTTAGATGAAGCAGATGAGATGCTTAATATGGGATTTAGAGAAGATATTGAAACAATCTTACAAGATACTCCAGAAGATCGTCAAACTGTTTTATTTTCAGCTACTTTACCAAAATCAATATTAGAGATTGCAAAAACGTATCAGAAAAATCCTGAATTTGTTAAAGTTGTTCACAAGAAAATGACTGTACCTAGTATTGAACAGTATTATTTTGAAATGAAACAACGAAATAAATTTGAAATTCTTACTCGGTTAGTTGATATACATAACCCAAAATTGACATTAGTTTTTTGTAATACTAAAAAGAGAGTTGATGAAATATCTGTTCAGCTGCAAGGAAGAGGATATTTTGCAGACGCTCTTCATGGCGATATGAAGCAAAGCCAGAGAGATAACGTTATGAATAGCTTTAGAAATGGAAATGTAGAAATACTAGTTGCAACTGATGTGGCAGCTAGAGGTATTGATATTGATGATATAGAACTAGTTATTAATTATGATGTACCACAGGATGAGGAATATTATGTTCATCGAATTGGTCGAACTGGAAGAGCGGGGCGTTCAGGTAGAGCATTTACATTTGTTGTTGGAAGAGAAATTCACAAGATAAAGGATATTCAGAGATATACAAAAACTAAGATACAACGTCAGCAGACACCTTCAATCAGCGAAGTACAAGAGGCTAAAGCAGAAGTGATTATGAATGAAATAAAAAATACTATTAAATCAGAGAAATTGCGTGATGAAGTACATATTGTAGAAAAACTATTAGAAGAGGATTTTACATCTATAGATATTGCAGCAGCTTTAATAAAAATGATAACTGGGCATAAGAAGCAAGAAGAAAATATTGTTGAATCTGAACTAAATGATACAGGCGGCGAACCAGGAATGGCACGTTTGTTCATAAATATTGGGAAAAATCAGAATATAACTGCAAAGGATATCTTGGGGGCGATCGCAGGAGAAACAGGACTTCCAGGAGAGCTAGTAGGGACTATAGATATTTATAAAAAATACACCTTTGTAGAAGTTCCAAAGAAGCATGCTAAAAAAGTATTGGATATTATGAAGAACAACACTATTAAGGGAAAACCTATAAATATTGAACCTGCTAATAAAAGATAGAAAATATTATATCTTATGAATGTAATCTAAAATGCTATGAAGGTAAGTTTCATAGCATTTTCCTATTTGTGTCAATGGTTAGCTTTAGTTAAACGAATTCACTTTCAAGAGGTTGAAGTGTTCACATATATTGCATTAATCTCGTTGCTATATAGATATACAGATTTTTCAATGAATGTACCAGATATATTAAGATACATTGGGTTGTTTATGTATTCTTTTTTCTCATTATCTTATGTAATTTCAAAAAGAAGGTTATAGATAATAAATACTCTTAGATAAATATTTTTTTTATAAATAAAGGCTGGGGAAAAAGATTTAATTATTCTTTTTTCCCAGCCTTATATCATATTAATAGCAAATAAAAGAGTCTATTCTATTTAAATCAGTCCCATAATATACCCACATAAATCCTATCCATCTGTACCCAGAAATTGACTTTCTACCTACATAAGTTGGATAAAACCAGAAGCTTCTGCCATTATCAAGCCATACATAAGTGTATTTATTTCTACATTGTTTAATAGTGCCAGGATCTACCCTATATGGCGCTTGCTCTGGAATGTAAGGTGGTGGTGGAGTAGTAGGTGCTCCTTCACCAGGTCCAAAAGGAGGTCTGCCAGGCCATGGCCCTGGCCTTGGTCCTGGTCCTGGAGGTCGGAATGGAGGTCTTACAGGACGAGGGGGTCCAAAAGGAGGTCCAAATGGAATAAATGGCCAAAAGAAATTATCTTGCATGAATTATCACTCCTTGCATAGTTTGTACTATACTATATTCTGAAATACTGTATGTGTGACGAATTTAAAAAATATTTTGATTCTATCAAGCTTTTTCCTTACTTCTTAATATCAATTTATGATATAGAGATTATCATTAAAGAGGATGGAATTCTTAATAGGATGATGCATTTTTGTAACTCAAAGTATTTACATGCAAGAACTTTGAACCATGATATTAGCTAGACATCGTTATCAAGTCACTATTAAAAAATATGAAACACGCTATGAATAATAAAATTTCATAGCGTGTTTGTATTAAAAACTAGGTGGAGTCATAGCCCAAATAGACTCACAAGGCTCATCACCAATATTTATATACCTGTGAGCAATAGTACTATTTAAATAAATACTATCACCCTCTTCAAGAACATAATCTTTTTTTTCTGTCCTTACTAAGAGTTTTCCCTTCATAATAAGCCCACACTCTTCACCTTCATGTGCGATAAGATCAGTAGTTGTTGCATCTCCCGGCTCAATAGTTATATATAAAAATTCTATTTTTCTATTTAAGTCAGGTGTAAGAAGCTCATAAACAGCATTTAAATTTTTTGTAACAATTTTTTTTCTGTCAGTTTTTTTGATGATAGGATTAATATCTTTTTTATCTTCTTCATCAAAAAAATAACCAATAGATACTTCAAGTCCCTTTGCTATTTTCCATAATGAGGTTACGGAAGGAACAACTAAATTACGTTCAATTTGACTTATTAAACCTGTACTCAAATTTGCTATTTTAGCTAAGTCTGATATATTTATGCCTTTATCTTTTCTTAGCTTTCTTATTTTTTCTCCAATGTCAATCATAGTGTTTATATCTTCTATGTCCAAAATAATCACTCCTAGAATTCTCTTTATATACAGTATTTACATTTTACCACAATTAATTAATCCTGAAAACTAACTATATGAATAAATTTTCGAAAAATTTCAATTTGGTGAAATATTTTAAATATATTGAAGGAAAAAGAAGAATCATGCAGAAATATATATAATAAACTGAGAAGAACATAAATAATGGCTTATTTTAATAAATTGAAACGGTTTCAATAAATTGAAATAAGTCATTATTTATTGTATAATAAATACAAAGTGATTGCGAAGTAGAATTATTAGAAAATTTTAAATTTTTACAAACTTTTAGTAGTATGCACTCTTAATACTAATATGTACTGTTTTGTGATCACTAAACAATACAAAGGGGGAATTTTGTGTGACAAGTTTAATTAGTCCTGATAAGATTTGGATTTTGTGGGCCATTATAGCTGGATGGGCTGCAATAAGTATTTGGTTAGAGCAAACCTATAAGTGGGCTTCTAAGGTAACAGGTGCAATCATAGCTCTAGTAGGAGCAATGGTTTTGGCTAATTTTAAGATAATACCTATAGATGCACCAGCTTATGATCAGGTTTGGTCATATGTTGTACCTTTAGCAATACCTTTATTACTTTTCAGAGCTAATGTTAGAAAGATTTGGAAAGAAAGTGGACGTATTCTAGCAATCTTTCTTATTAGTTCAGCAGGAACAATGATTGGTGCATTTGTTGGATTTATGCTTCTTAAGGACCATGTTCCTGCACTATATAAGGTTGGAGCAATGATGTCTGGATCGTACATTGGTGGGGGAGTAAACTTTGCAGCAATGTCAAAGTCCTTTGAAGCACCAGGTGAGCTTGTTTCAGCAGCAGTTGTGGCTGACAATCTATTGATGGCATTATACTTCTTTGTTTTAATAGCAATTCCTTCAATGGCTATATTTAGAAAATTGTTCAAGCATCCACATATTGATGAGGTTGAAAGAGCAGGAGAAGGCGGAGGAAAAACTATGGCCGCTTCTTATTGGGGAAGAAAAGAGATTTCTCTAAAAGATATAGCTTTTGCTGTTGGGTCTGCATTTGTAATCGTAGCTGTTTCTGGAGAAATAGCAGGATTATTTGGTAGAATAATTCCTACAGGAAATCTTTTTACAAATTTATTAAATGGTCTTCTAGGAAATAAATATCTTATTATGACTACTGTTACTATGTTATTAGCAACATACTTGCCTAATTTCTTTGGCGAAATAAAAGGCTCTCAAGAGATAGGTACTTATCTAATTTACTTATTCTTTGTTGTAATAGGTGTACCAGCTTCAATACCATTAATATTACAAAAATCTCCATTATTATTAGTATTCTGTGCTATTATGGTAATATTCAACATGCTTATAACTTTCATATTTGGAAAAATATTAAAATTTGATTTGGAAGAAATATTACTTGTTTCAAATGCAAACATAGGTGGTCCTACTACAGCAGCAGCTATGGCAATAGCAAAAGGCTGGGAAAAGCTTATAGTTCCAATATTATTAGTTGGAACACTTGGATATATAATAGGAAACTATTTTGGAGTATTTATGGGTAATATATTACAAACATTATAAGAAAAAGGGGAGGCAACTTCCCTTTTTCAATTCAAAAAAGTGGTAGTAAAGAGTTCAAATTATTATCCTCATTGTTCAAGTATTTAATGTTTCTTTAATTTTAAATCGAAGAAATAATAGTAAAAAAATTACGTTCATAATTATTGAAATTAATCTACTAATAAAATTATTTTCAATTTTACATTTTCAATTTCTAGAGTAATTAAGATAGGAGGGGTTTAAGTGATTTTTGATGCACACGCAGATATATGGACAGATGTAGCTTTAAAAAGAGCAAAGGGTAATAAAAATATTATCAAGCAATATCATCTCGAAAAGTTTAAGAAGGGTGGTATTAATTCTGGTATATTTGTTATATGGGTAGATCCACCTTATGATACTAATCCACAAAAAAGAACTATGGAAATAATAGAAAATATGTCAGTTGAGATAATAGAGAACCAAGACATTTTGAAAATTGTTAAAAATTTCGATGACTTGCAAAAAGGATTAGATGAAGGGAAATTATCTGTCTTGATTGGACTTGAAGGGTTAAGTTCTATAGGAAAAAACATTGATTTGATTAATGCATTTTACATGCTTGGAGCAAGACATGCAAGTCTTACATGGAATGAACAAAATGAGTTAGCCACAGGAGTGAAAGGCGAACCATCTAGAGGTCTTACAAATTATGGTATTGACACTGTAAGAAGATTAGAGAGCCTAGGTATGATAGTTGATGTATCTCATGCAAATGAGAAAACCTTCTGGGATATTTGTGAAGTTGCATCAAAGCCATTTATAGCGTCTCATTCAAACAGCAGGGCATTATGTGATGTACCTAGAAATCTAACTGATGAACAGCTTAAGGCGATAGCTAAGAGTGGAGGAGTTGTTGGATTAAATGCTTTTAAAGATTTTGTCCATCATGATATTAACAAACAGGATATTGAACACCTAGCTAATCATGTAGATCATATGGTAGATATTATGGGAATAGATCATGTAGGATTTGGATTTGATTTCTGTGATTTTCTAAATATGGATACTATGAGTAGCTTTGCATCAGGAGAAGAAGTAGGTACAGTGAATTTCGAGGATGCTTCAAAAACTCAAAATATGATAAAAGTATTCAAAGATAGAGGGTATAGTCAGGAAGACATAGATAAAATAAGTCATGGAAATTTCTTCAGAGTTATAAAAGAGATATTAGGATAAAATATTTTACTTGTAGATGCTGGATTAGAAGTTGATAATCCAGTATTTTATTTTTTGGTTTCGACAACTATTAAGCATTTATTGTATAATAAAATAGGTTGATAATATAAATATTTTTTTGATAAAAACACTTTTTATGACTTTTTTAGATTTCTTATGGAATAGAAAAAGCTTATTTTTATTGTTTTATGTTACCTTTGAATATCAAGGTATTATTATTGCAATATTAATATTAAATATAATTAGTATAGGTGATAGGATGAAATTGAGTAAAAATAAAGTAGCTGTTGGATTGAGTGGTGGCGTTGATAGTACTGTTGCTGCTTATCTTCTCAAAAAACAAGGATATGATGTAATAGGAATTACGATGTTTCTGTTTGATGTTTTGGATGAGGAAGGAAATATTATAAAACCAAAATTCATAGAAGATGCTAAACGTATTGCAGAAATTCTTAATATACCTCATTATGTGGTAGATTACCGAGATACATTTGAAGCTACTATTAAAAAGGAATTTGTAAAAGAATATTTAAGAGGAAGAACTCCTAATCCATGTGTAACGTGTAATAGAATTATTAAATACGGTAAACTTCTTGAATCTGCTCATAGTCTGGGAGCATACTATATTGCAACCGGACATTATGCAATTATTCAATATGATGAAAAATTAAAAAGATACAGGATTTATAAGGGAGAAGCAGAAAAAAAGGATCAAGCATATGTACTTCATTCTTTAAGTCAAAAGCAATCAAAGCATATATTACTTCCACTAGGAAGTTTTAAATCCAAAGAAGAAGTTAGAAAGCTTGCAACGAAAATAGACTCTCAAATATCAGAGAAAAAAGATAGCATTGGAATATGCTTTATTTCAAATAATGATTATGTATCGTATTTGGCTTCTTATGATTCTAATGCTGTAAAACAAGGTAATTTCGTTGACATGAAAGGCAATATTATAGGTAAGCATAAAGGAATCGTAAAGTATACTATTGGACAGCGTAGAGGACTTGGTGAGTATTTCAATAAACCAATGTTTGTAGTAGAAATTAATGCTGAAAAAAATGAAGTTGTACTTGGAGAGGATGAAGATACATACTCAATTGGATTAATAGCTAAAAATCCATTTTTCACTCATTTTGATAAACTAGATGGAGTATTAAAGGTCAAAGCAAAAGTGTGTCAATGGGGTTGGTACTTACCTGCAACAGTATTACCTTTTGGTGATAGAAAAATAAAAGTTATTTTTAATAGGAAAGAGCGTTCAATAGCACCAGGACAAGCGGTAGTATTTTATAATGGAAATGAGGTAATAGGTGGTGCAACAATTGATTCGGTGATCAAGGATTAAAATTACTCTATGGATGAGGAGAGATACGAATGAAACAAATAATACAGCTGTTAGAAGATGTGATTTTTGAAAACAAGTTAATTTACAGTGTTATAAGCAATATGAAAGGGAAAAATGATATTGAATACAAAAAGGTTACTATAAAGCCTGTGCAGATGAAAAATACAGTGTTACTACAGTTTGAATATCATTTTGAAAAGAAGGTTATTCACAAAAACTTAAATAATGAAGAAGCAATAAGTGAAATATTTTCATTGCTGGATAATTTTTCCAAACAGGGAGTAATATATACAACAGAAGCAGATTATCAGATTTTTGTGAATAAAAAAAATAAAGTGAGAATTCTTAAGAATAAACCTTCAAGGAATAAAGTTGATATAAGGCACAATAAAAAGAAAAACTATATTATTCAAGATGGAACACCTTGTCCATTCTTAGTAAAACTAGGAGTAATGAATGAAAATGGTAATGTTCATAAGAAGAGATATAATAAGTTTAGACAGATAAATAAGTTCCTAGAAATGGTTTCTGATGTTGTTTCAAATTTAAATAAGGATAAGACAATTAATATTGTTGACTTTGGATGTGGAAAATCCTATCTGACTTTTGCATTATATCATTATCTAGTGAATATGCAAGGGATTGATGTTAATATTGTAGGTCTTGATTTGAAGGAAGATGTAATAAATTTATGCAGTAAATTAGCAATTGAATTAAATTTTGATAAATTGAAGTTCTTCAAAGGTGATATTAAAGGCTTTGAAGGGTTTGATAAAGTTGATATGGTAGTAACTCTTCATGCCTGTGATACTGCAACTGATGATGCACTTGTAAAAGCTGTAGAGTGGGAAGCAGATGTCATTTTGTCAGTTCCCTGCTGTCAGCATGAGCTTTTTAATAAGATTCACAATCCAGTTATGAAATCTATGGTTAAGCATGGAATTATCAAAGAGAGATTATCAGCTTTAATAACTGATAGTATTAGAGCAGAAATACTCGAAATACTAGGTTACTCAACTCAA
Source organism: Thermohalobacteraceae bacterium (assembly GCA_030625765.1). Taxonomy (GTDB): domain Bacteria; phylum Bacillota; class Clostridia; order Tissierellales; family VENL01; genus DAOUQG01. The sequence goes on from DAOUQG010000055.1 coordinate 8,990, forward strand.
ATAATGGAGTTTATTGATATGGAGCATACTCCTAAAAATATTTTGATTAGAGCAGTTAAAAGCAAATCTAAAAATAAAGAAGCTATTAAGGATTATATAGCTTTTAAAGAATTTTGGAATATCACTCCATATATAGAATCAGCTATGGGTGAAAGACTAAAAGATATTTTGTAATAATTTAGCAAGTTGACGTATCTTATTCGTCTACTTGCTATAATTATATTATCATTTCAATAAAAATATCTTTTTCTTTGCTTAAGTCAACTAAAGCTCTATCTATTTTGACTATAGGCTTTGAAGGATTGTTTTGGTTTATAAACACAATTTTCCCTTCTTCTCCTGTGGATAACTTTACCCAATTATCTAAGTAATAATAAGCAATATTAGTGATAAAAGTCATTAGATATTTTGTGTCTAACTTGCCAAGTAAATCATGTTTCAAAAACTCAATTACCTTGAAAGGACAACATTTTGCTCTATAGGGTCTTGTTGAGGTCATTGCATCATATATATCAGCGATGGACATAATTTTAGCATAATCAGAAATTTGTGAATTTTTTGCATGAGTGGGATACCCACTTCCATCTAACTTTTCATGATGCATCAATACAGCTAACTTTATTTTATATGGAATATCTTGCTTTTCCACAATCTGGTACCCATAAGCAGTATGCTTTTTCATCTCTTCAAATTCATCATTTGTTAATTTTCCAGGTTTATTTAAAATGTTAATGTCAATTTTAGTTTTACCAATATCATGCAAAAGTCCTGCCACAGTAATAAGCTTCATTTCGTCTTTGTTAAATCCTAACCATTGCCCTAGCGTATAGCTTATCAAAGAAACATTAACACTGTGTGAATATGTATAATCATCAAATGCCTGTAAATTATTTAGAAAAGCAAATAAATTATTTTTTCTGTGTATTGAATCCATTAAATCATTACTAATCGAAAATAACTCTGAAATATCAATAACTCCACCTTCGCTGATATCAACAATTTGTTTTTTTAATGTTTCTTCACTTTTAATATGTGAAGACTGAAAAGCTCTAAATTCTTTTGTTTCTATAACAGCCGAACTTGAATTTTTAATAGCATTTCCACTATTTTTTTTGTTCGATACTTCTTGTATTATTTGAATTAGATTTATTTTATAAAGTTTTAGTTTAAAAATATTTTTTTCATTCAGCTCAGTGTTCATAGGAATTAGCGTAAGACCAGTATTAGAAATAATATCTTTAGCTACTATCATACCAGGCTTAGCATTGCTAATTGATATTACTTCTGTTGTATATTCCTTCATATATATCACCATCTTAGTTAATTTTAATAAAGTAGTAATAATGTATAAATTCTAAAAAAATGTAAAAAGTATAAATTATACGATTTAAAAATCCATTATTACATTATTATACAAAAGCAGTCAAAATCCTTCTCAAAAGTAAAAATATTTATAGAAAAAGCATGGTTATATAACCATGATATTCAATTAAAAAAATGAACAAAAATTCTTGACATTGATTAAATAAGTTGTATAATTTTTTTAGAAGTACATTAGAAATGGGGAATGATATTGGAAAACAAATACTATAACAAAATAAAATTATATGGATTTAATAATTTAACTAAATCCTTAAGTTTTAATATTTATGATATTTGTTATACAAAAACTGAAGAAGAGAGAAAAAAATATATTGAGTATATTGATGAACAATATAATTCTGAAAGACTGACAAAAATCTTAGTTAATGTTACTGAGATGATAGGTGCTAGTGTCTTGAATATTGCCAAGCAAGATTATGATCCACAGGGAGCAAGTGTTACATTATTAATTTCAGAAGAAGAAGTTCCTTTATATGTATTAGATTCATCCTGTAATAGAGGAATTTTAACTCCAATTAGAGAAAATATTGTAGGACACTTAGACAAAAGTCACGTTACAGTTCATACGTATCCTGAAAGTCATCCTGAGAACGATATAAGCACTTTCAGGGTAGATATCGATGTATCGACATGTGGAGAAATATCACCATTGAAAGCTCTTAATTATCTTATAGGTAGCTTTGATTCAGATATTATAACTATCGATTACAGAGTTAGAGGCTATACTAGGGACGTTTGTGGGCAAAAGTATTTTATTGACCATAATATAAATTCAATACAAAACTTTATTGAACAGGAAACACTAGAAAAATACAGCTTAATAGATATGAATATTTATCAATCTAATATATTCCACACTAAAATGAAGATAAATGATATTAAGATTGATAATTATCTATTTGATTTATCTGAAAAGGATTTGACTAGAACAGAAAAAGATACGATTTTCAGAAGATTAAATAAGGAAATGACTGAAATATTCTATGGAATAAATATACAATAAAAAAATCAAGAGTCGAGAGTGTTCTCAGGCTCTTGTTTTGTATTTGCGAGGTGATTAGATTGTATGATATTGCTATAATTGGAGGAGGACCTGCTGGTTCTATGTTTGCTAGACTAATAGGGAATAAATATAAGGTAATATTAATCGATAAAAGAGACTTAGAAAATGAAGCTCAAGATAACTCTATAAGAAAGTGCTGTGGAGGGTTATTGTCACCTGATGCACAGAATGTGATAGCTAGATTAGGACTAGGTATACCTAAAGATATTTTGGTAGACCCTCAGCTTTTTGCTGTAAGAACTATTGATATTAATAGTAACATTGAGAGATTTTATCAAAGGTTTTATTTTAATATGGATAGAGAGAAGTTTGATAGATGGTTAGTCTCAATTATTCCTAATAGCGTTGATAAAAAATTCAATTCACTTTTCAAGTCTGTTGAAAAAACTCTTTCTGGTTATAATGTTACTTATATTCACAATGAAAAGGAAAAAACTGTACAAGCTAAAATTATTGTAGGAGCTGATGGGGCTTTTTCTAAAATCAGGAGGTTAATATTTGAGAAAGAACCGTTTCCTAAAGCTTATATATCAATACAGGAATGGTTTCATGATACAAATCAGATACCTTACTTCACTGCTGTTTTTGATAAGGATATAAGTGATTTTTATTCATGGATTATTCCAAAGAATGACTATTTACTATTAGGCGCAGCGTTAAAGCCAAAAGACAATTCTAGACAGAAGTTTGAATCATTAAAGGATAAGCTAAGAGACTATGGATTTAGATTTGAAAACAAAGTAAGAACAGAAGGTGCTTACATTTACAGACCTGCAAAAATTGGACATGTTATTGCAGGAGGAGAAAATATAGCATTGATTGGAGAAGCTTCAGGGGCTATAAGTCCTAGCTCAGCTGAAGGTTTTAGCTATGCATTTAAAAGTGCTTTATATCTAGCTCAAAGCCTTGAAAAAGGAACAGACGGATTTTTGACTAGATATAATCATAGTATGAAAAAGATAAAAGCTAATATTCTTTTAAAAAATCTTAAATCACCTGCAATGTATAACCCATTTCTCAGAAGGCTTGCAATGAAGTCAGGTTTACAGAGTATGAGTTATGAAAAAGTGCATTAATATATATTATAAGCAATAAAGTCAAGAGATGCTCTCTTGACTTTATTGTTTATGAAAAAAACTGATACATTACATGTTCAAAATCATTAACTAGTGAAATTAATAAACTATTTAGTTATTGCTGTGTTATTTATAAGAAATTCTTTTTTTCTATTATAAACTAAAAACATTATTACTTCAAAGTAAGTTTGGATTACTCCTGCAATAAACCAGCCAGCTATTATTGCTGCTACAGGCCCGAATACAAAGGATATATAACGACTTAGCATTATATTTGATAGCATTAATACAAACAGACCCCAAAAGTATCTTCTGCCTAATGAAATACTAATTCTAATAGCTTTAATTGGCTTAATGTTATCAGCTACAACAATAATAGGCCATATAGCAAAGAATACACTGATTATAGCACCAAGAAAAACTAAACCCCATCCACCTGAAAGGATACCTACTGTTGCTGCGTAAAGAACAAAAAGTGCGATAAGAATTGGTGAGAGAATAACGCAGATTAAATGGAGTAAAAATGAACCTGTAAGTATTTTAGTAAAGGACTTTTTTATTCCATCAAAAAAATTAGATGATGATGGTTTTATTCCTTTGATTGCTGATTTATACAAGCTAATCGTCCCAGCTTTCATTATGGATGTGAAAACGATAATTAGTATATAAGTAAATATAAATATTATGATTGTTGATGGTAGAATGCTTGTGATAATATCAAAATCTCTAAAGCCAGATCTAATTGTAGTACTGATATTTCTGAAAAGAACTATACCACTTATTAAACAATATATACCAAATGCTATTAATAACCCTAGATTGATAAATATAGGAATAAATATTGCTTTAAACTTATTCGCAATTTTTAAAGCCTGCTTACTATCATCCATTATCTCATCAAACCACATACTATGCCACCTCCCATTTTGGAGTATTATCTTCATTTTCAAAGTTATTAGTATAGACTACAAATAATACCAAGGAGAAAAATACTTTAAAAATCATTGCAATAAGCGAACTAATCAATGTAGAGACAGTGATAACTGGGATTAAGATAGCAAAAATTGTCTTAAATATTTTAAT
>DAOUQG010000147.1 GCA_030625765.1 Thermohalobacteraceae bacterium
AATGAAGATCAAAAAAATATTGATCCTTATTTTAAAATGATCGAAGAAAGTGACAGAATCAACATACTTTGCTTAGGCATCCCAAAATCTCCACCTCTAGCTGATACTATTATAGTAGTGAGTTTAGATCCAAAAAAACAATTTGTAGATATAATATCTGTTCCTAGAGATACTTATTATTATAGAGAAGGATATGAAAGACCTGGTCAGAAAAAAATCAATGCAAGCTACATTGGAAAGAATTCCGCTTCAAAAGCACAATCTACTATGAATGCTGTAAGAGACGTTTTACATATACCAATACATTATTTTGTTAAAGTTGAATATGAAGGAGTTGAAAATATAGTAGATTATTTAGGAGGCGTAGAGGTTGATATCCGATTTGACATGAATTATGATGACCCTATAGATAATCTTCATATTCATTTTGTAAAGGGAAAATATTTACTCGATGGAGATAAAGCAGTGGGTTATTTAAGATTTCGAAAGAATAATGATGGTTCTCATTCAGACGGTGATATTGGTAGAATAAATAGACAACAAGAATTTATTATTAGTGCCTTAAATAAATCATTAGGGCTTGAATTTGTAGGTATTATAAATATCGCCAAGGAATATATAAAAACAAGCATGACTTCAGAAAAAATGATTTTTTATGCAAATAAATTTAGGAAGATAAATAGAAATAATATTAATACGTACATATTACCTGGAAGATCAAAAACAATTAATGGGGCAGGGTATTATTCACAATACAAAGAAAAGACTAAGGAAATGATAACTCAGATTTATAGCAAATAATTTATAGCTTTTAATGGAGGGATAAATTATGAGTATTGAAACAAATGAGTATGTATACATATTAAGACTAATCCCTGAGCTTTTAGAGGAAGCTAATTTATGATCCTATATATAAATAATTTAACTGAAGACATGGCAAAAGAAATAACTGACTGGAAATATTCAGGAGAATATTCTGTATATAATCATCCAAGCTGGGAAATTGCATGTAAAAATAAATTTGGAATAACTGATAAAACGAGTAGAGCGAAAGAGTTTGTTGCTTTGTTGGATGAAAATAATAGTTTCATAGGATATATGAGACTGAGAGATACTGATGAATGCGTGATGATTGGTGTAGGGTTAAAACCGACTTTATGTGGGCAAGGGTTAGGACAAAAAGTAATGAGTCTCCTTATAAGTGAATGTAAAAAAAGATATGGTAATAAGACTATTAGGCTTATAGTAAGGTCTTTTAATAAGAGAGCAATAAAGTGTTATGAAAGAGCTGGTTTTAAAGCTGTAAATATTGAAAAGAAACAGACTAAAATAGGAGAACTAGAATTTATTACAATGGAGTTGTTTTTTAGCCTTAAATAATTATCAGGGGGTATTATATGTATGAATCAGGTAATTTTAATAATTTAGATCCAAATAAGTTTAATTCATCAGGAAGACCAGATAAAAAATTATATGGTGAGAATGTAGTAGTAAGAAATAAATCATATGAGTATCATAGTGATACTGTTAGCATTGGGACGTGGATTTTGATTTTATTGGGTACAGGAATTCCAATTGTAAATATTATTGTTATTATTGGACTTTCTTTTGGTTCACAAAATGAAACATTGAGGAATTTTGGTAAAGCGTCTCTTATATTATTAGGGATTGGCATTGTTTTAGCGGTTTTATTAGGTGGTTGTAGAGGGTTCTAAGATAAGAAAGGAGCAATTTATGATTGAACATAACCTTTTTCATAAAATAAATACGTTTATGATAGACATTTACTTGAAGGCAACAAGTACTACCGCAAAAGAGTTAATTATATATGAAGATAAAGATTATTTTACCAGCAATTGTGAAAAAGGGTGCCCTAACTATAATAATAATTGGTCTTGTCCTCCACACAGTCCTATATACACACAATACTCACAGCCCTATAAATATGCTGTATTGTTTTTGTTATCCTGTAAAAATAATCAGTTTGACTATATTAAGTCTGAATATCTTAAAGTAGAAGAATCAAATTCTGTGTTAACATTTAAAATGGATGAACTATGTAGATTTTTAGAAGCAGAGTTAGACGGAAAAATGCTATCAAATGGATGGTGTCAAATGTGCGAGACTTGTAGTTGCAAAATGGGTTTTTCTTGTATTAAACCAGCAGAAATGCGATATAGCTTGCAATCTCTAGGTTTGAACGTTGCACAATTGGCGACTGACTATTTTAATCATGATTTATTGTGGTTTGATAATGAGAAAGCTCCTGAATATTCTACAGTAATAGCATGTATATTAACTAATTTTTATATAGAAGATAGTACTTTGGTTAATAATATTAAGAAGCTTCAGAATATCTAGTTGGGTATTAGAATATTTTTTTATTATTGTGTAGAAACGAGGAATACTTATGAAAAAAAAATCTTTTTTAGCAGGCACTTTAATATTAGCTATTTCAGGTATTATAGTTAGATTTATTGGATTGTTTTACAAATTACCGTTAGCTAAATTAATTGGCGAAGAAGGATTGGCATTATGTGGTTATCCATATCAACTTTATATTGTGCTCCTTGCAATATCAAGTACAGGAATACCTATAGCCATATCAAAACTGGTATCTGAAAAAGTAGCTATCAGAAGATATGATGAAGCTCATAGAATTTTTAAGATAACCTTAGTATTTATGTTGTTAGTAGGTGCATTAATTTCTTTAATATTATACATAAGCTCAGATTATTTAGTTAGTTATTTTTGGGTTAAAGAAGCATATTATTCGCTCATGGGGCTAATCTTAGCACCATTTTTTGTAGCTATAATGGCTGTATTTAGAGGATATTTTCAAGGAATGCAAATGATGACTGTATCTGCAATTTCTCAGGTTTTTGAAGCACTAGGTAGATTGATAATTGGACTAGGATTAGCATACTTACTTTTTGATAAGGGAATTGAATTTGCAGCAGGTGGTGCTTCATTTGGAGCAACTGCAGGAGCAATTGTAGGTTTAATGTCTATAGTTGTTGTATATTTAAATAAAAGAAAATTCTTAAACCAAAATATTAATAAAAATTCAGTTGAAGGAGCTAAAGAGTCAGTTTATGAAATCGCACATAGACTTATAAAAATATCGGTTCCAATTTCTATAGGTACAGTAGCTGGAGCTTTGATGCCTTTGGTTGATTCATTGATGAACAAAAGTAGACTTCTTGCTGCAGGTTTTTCAGAACAAGTATCAACAATACTATTTGGTAGATTATCAGCAGCTACAACTTTGATAAACTTCCCACTTGCGATAAGTATTGCGCTTTCAATAAGTTTAGTACCAGCTATATCTGAGATGAAGGCAAGTGGTTCTAATTACAAAATTAAAAAAAGAATTGAAGATGCTTTTAAAATGGTTCTTATTTTAATAATACCAGCAGCAGCAGGACTTTTTATTTTAGCAGGACCAATTATGTTATTATTATTTCCTGATTTTTCAGATTCACATAATATATTAAGAATTCTTACAATTTCTTTAATTTTAATTTCACTTAACCAAATAGTTACTGCTGCTTTACAAGGGTTAGGAAAAGTTATGATTCCAGTGAGAAATCTTTTTATTGGGGCTATATTTAAGATAATCATAAGCTTTTGGTTAGTTGGTATAACAAGTATAAATATCAATGGCGCAGCTATTGGAACGGGTATAGGTTATTTAATTGTCTTTTTACTCAATTACTTGTGTTTAAGGAAATATATCTTTTTTAAATTGAAGAAAATTGATACTATAATTAAACCGTTATTAACTAGTTTAATTATGTCAGTTATAGTATTCTTTAGTTATAATAATTTATTTAAAATCATGAGTAATAATTCCATAGTTACACTAACAAGTATAGCAATAGGCGGTCTTTTTTATGGTCTAATACTATTTTTGCTGGGTGGAATATCAAAAAAAGATATTACGAGGATTACAGATATGTTACCAAAAAGAAAAAGGAAAATAGATTAATAATTATTTTCTTTTAGAGAGCCTCAAACTGGAAAAAAATAATCTTCATTTTCAGTCAATAATACTAGGTAAAAAATAGAATATTTTTACGAATTTGGCGTTTTATAGAAAAATATATTAAAAAATAATTAGTGTTCATGTTGTGCTTTTAATTATTATGTGTTAAAATTATTTTGGTTGATATCGTAAGAGTCAAACCTAGCTATTAATAAAAAATCCATATTTCTTTATTACTGTTTGCTTTGATCCTTTGGACAGAGACAGAAAGGTAGTAAATAACTAGTTATCAGTTTATCGGTAATTAGTAGCGTTTATAGTAAATTTTTAGACTATACATACCCTTTTTATGTCTGTAGCAAACTACAGATATGGAAAGGGTTTTTTAATGGAGAGTGATAATATGAAAATTGGCTTTATTGGTGCTGGAAAGGTAGGAACTGCATTTGGGATGTATCTAAAGCAGAATGGTTTAACAGTATATGGATACTATAGTCGAACATTTGAGTCAGCTCTTATGGCAGCAGAGTTTACAGGTACAAAAGCAGAAAAAGAATTAAAGGACATTGTTGTTAATGCAGATATATTATTTATTACTACAAATGATAATGAGATTTCAAGGGTTTGTGAAAGATTAGTAAATGAAAACTTGATAAATGAGGAAAAAATTATTGTTCATATGAGTGGAGCTGCTTCATCAAAGATTCTTAGTAGGGTAAAGGAAAAGGGATGCTATATTTATTCATTACACCCATTACAGGCTTTTGCAGATGTTAATAAGGCTGTGAATGAGCTAAAAAGCACAATTTTTAGCCTTGAGGGTGATGAAGAAAAAATCGATGTAATTGAAAATATTTTAAAAACTATAGGTAATACTTATTTTAAAATTACATCAGATCAAAAGGCTATATATCATGCAACTGCTTGCGTTGTATCAAACTATTTAGTTACTCTTATAGACTATGGATTATCATTATTTCAGTCTATTGGAATTGAAAAGGCTTCAGGATATAAAGCTTTATATCCATTAATAGAGGGAACAATAAAGAATATCTATGAATTAGGGACAGAAAAAGCTTTGACTGGACCGATAGCAAGAGGGGATACTGCAACTATACATAAACATATGGAAGCTTTAAAGAGGAGTAGTTCAGATTTTCTAGAGTTATATAAAATACTAGGAATAGAAACAATTGACTTAGCAAGCAAAGAAAAATTAAGAGATAACAAAAAAGTAACAGAATTAAAAAATATTTTAAAAGAGGTGTAAATAATGGCTAAAAAATTCACTGTAAGTTCTTTTCTAAAAGCAAAAAAAAACAATGAAAAAATATCAATGCTCACTGCATATGACTATTCAACTGCTAAAATTTTAGATGAAGCTGGGGTTGACAGTTTGTTAGTTGGAGACTCTCTAGGAATGGTTATGCTAGGGTATGAAAACACTTTACAGGTAACAATGGAAGATATGATACATCATTGCAAAGCAGTTGCAAGAGGAACTGAAAGAGCGATGATTATTGGAGATATGCCATTTCTATCATATCATGTAAGTGTAGAAGAAAGTGTAAGAAATGCAGGACGATTAATTCAAGAGGGTAATGCTCATGCAGTCAAATTAGAAGGTGGAGAAGATATTATTGATAAGGTTAAAGCTATTATTAAGGCTCAAATACCAGTTATTGGTCATCTAGGATTAACTCCACAATCAGTAAATATGTTTGGTGGGTTCAAAGTTCAAGGAAAGAGTGAGAAACAAGCTAAGAAAATTATTGAAGATGCCCTATTATTACAAGAAGCAGGAGTATTTGCAATTGTGCTTGAATGTGTACCAGAAAAGCTATCAAAAATAATAACTGAAAAACTAGATATTCCTACTATAGGAATTGGAGCAGGTAAGCATTGTGATGGACAGGTACTAGTAACTCAGGATATGCTAGGAATGTATAAGAACTTTACTCCTAAATTTGTTAAACAGTACGCAGATTTAAGTGAATCAATTGAAGCTGGAGTTAAAATGTATATAGAAGAAATGAAAAAAGGAGAATTTCCTGCTAAAGAGCATACTTTTAGTATTGATGAAGAGGTACTTAATAAGCTATATTAAATTTTAGATGATTGTAAATCTTGAGAGTATCGAAAGGAAGAATTACCGGTATTCTAATGAATTACTGAAACATTGGATATGAGTATACAAAAAGAATTCAATATTAATTTTAAATTTTTAATTTCTTATGGGGGTTTACTAATGAAGGTATGTAAAACAGTAAGGCAAATAAAAATAGAAATAAATAAGGCTATTAGAGCAGGTAAGTCTGTAGGCTTCGTTCCAACTATGGGCTATTTACACGATGGACACCTTTCACTCATAAAAAGAGCTAGAAAAGAAAATGACATTGTTGTTGTGAGTATCTTTGTAAATCCTACTCAATTTGGCGAGGGAGAAGATTTGGAAAGCTATCCTAGAGATTTAGATAGGGATTGTAGGCTTGTTGAAAAAGAAGGTACAGATTTTGTGTTTGCACCTTCTGCGGAGGAAATGTACCCACATGGATACATGTCATATGTTGATGTTGAAGGCAATATTACAAAACAACTTTGCGGTAAATCAAGAGTTGGACATTTTAAGGGAGTTGCTACAGTTGTATCAAAGCTTTTTAATATAGTAACGCCTAACAAAGCATATTTTGGTCAGAAGGATGCACAACAGGTTGCAGTATTAGAGCAGATGGTTAGAGATTTAAATTTTAATATAGAGATTGTTCCTTGTCCAATAGTGAGAGAAGCTGATGGGCTTGCATTAAGCTCTAGAAATACTTACCTTAGCCAAAAAGAAAGACAAGATGCACTTATTTTATCAAAATCATTGATTGAAGCTGAGGAAATGATAAAAAATGGCGAGAGAGATGCAGCTAAAATTAAGAATTTTATTATAAACAATATTAAGACTGTTGAATATGCTGACATAGATTATGTAGAGATTGTAAATGCAAAGACCTTAGAAGATTTAGATCAAATTCAAGGTGATGTACTCATTGCATTAGCAGTAAAAATTGGCAAACCTAGACTTATAGATAATATTAGGTTGGAGGTATAACAGATGATGTTAAACATGTACAAAGGAAAAATCCACAGAGCTACTGTTACTGAAGCAGACCTGAATTATGTTGGCAGTATAACTATAGATAGGACATTAATGGATGCTGCTGGTATTTTACCAGGAGAAAGAGTTCAGATTGTAAATAACTGTAATGGAGCTAGATTAGAGACTTATGTTATAGAAGGTCCTGTTGATAGTGGTGTTATATGTCTTAATGGAGCAGCTGCTAGACTAGTACAAAAAGGTGACAATATTATTATTATTGCATACTGTTGGGTTGATGAAGAAGAGGCGAAGAGATTGAAGCCAAAGGTTGTTTTTGTAGATAAAGATAACAAGATTGTTGAAAAGAGTGATGTTGAAGTTTACAGGGACATTAAATAAAATGATTTAAATGTCAAAGAAGACTCCTTTGATGGATTGTTTATGAATAATCTATCTTGGAGTCTTTTTATTTTTATGAATTATGTTCTAAATACAAATTAAATATTGTCGAATAAAATGGTATTAGAACATATTAGCAGTTTGCTTTTATATCTATTTTAAATGATATTTATTATACTCTCTGCTCAACAGCTGAGCACAGAGTTTTTTTATAGGTCTATTGACCTACAAATTAAAAAAAGTGGTGAAGATTAGTACAAAAAGATGATATAATACCATTATAAGTTACACAATATTAACTAAATTACTTTAATATTACAATTTCTTTTAGAACTTTATTTAATTTTGCATTAATATACTTTGATCAAAAATATTAAATTTGTTTTCATAAAAGGAGTGG
>DAOUQG010000125.1 GCA_030625765.1 Thermohalobacteraceae bacterium
ATATCTTTCTCTCTATCAGCACTTTTATAATACTATATTGAATATTTATACACATTATACTATCGTTATTCATATTAGTCAATCATATTTTTAAATTTTCTAAATTCTTTTTAAAAAAACAATTTTTCAATTTATGATGAAACATAGTAAAAAAAGAGGATAAGGATGATATGAAGAGCAAGGGAGAAAAGTGAAAGTGGAATATACTACATAATGTTTTGAGGAGCTAATAAGGAAACAGAAGAACCGTCACTTTGCTTCAATTAATGCACATAGTAAAATCGTTTTGTGTCGAAATAAAAGTTAATTTTTAAAAATAGAGAAATATTATAACATAAATATCAATATATGCTATAATATTAATATAGAATTAATAATATTTATAAGGAGACTGTATATGAATGAAACTAATATTAAAGATAACAATGATAATTTAGTATTTACTGATTATTTAATATCTACAATGGAAAAGATATTTGATCCTATTCCTGTAGGCATAATATTAGTAGACAATAAGTCTAGGATAAAAATGATAAACAATGTATTTGCTGATTATTTAAGATACGATAAGGAGCATATTATTAATAAACATGTTTGGGATATAGACAAAAACTCTAGATTTCCATATGTTTTAAAATCAAAAAAAGCAGAAATAGCATGGAAACATAAATTTGAAAATGGATATACTGCTATTGTACATAGAATACCAGTACTCGATGAAAATAATGGTGTGAAATATGGGGTTGGCATGCTGCTCTTCCAAGATTTAAAAGAATTTAGAGAAATAATTAAGCAAAATAAATTATTAGAATCTGAGCTTTTTCATGTAAAAAAGCAGCTTAAGAAACTTCATGGGGCTAAATATTCATGGGATTCAATTGTTGGCAGTAGTGAAAAGATGATTCAAGCGAAGTATATGGGAAGAAGAATAGCTCAGACTAATTCAAATGTTTTAATATTAGGAGAAAGCGGAACAGGAAAAGAGCTATTTGCTCATGCAATACATAACGATAGTGGTAGAAGTCACTTCCCATTTGTAAAGGTTAATTGTGCTGCAATACCTTCTAATTTATTGGAATCAGAATTGTTTGGATATGCAGAGGGAGCTTTTACAGGTGCTTTGAAAGGTGGGAAAATTGGTAAATTTGAATTGGCGAATGGAGGAAGTATTTTTTTAGATGAAATTGGGGACATGCATTTAGATATGCAGGTTAAAATTCTTAGAGTTCTCCAGGAAAGAGAATTTGAAAAAGTTGGAGGTAATAAACCTATAAAAGTAGATATAAGAATTATAGCTGCTACAAACAAGAACTTACGTGAATTAGTTAATCAAGGAAAGTTTAGAGAAGATTTATATTATAGGTTAAATGTCATGGCGATAGAACTTCCATCATTAAAAGAAAGAGATGGAGATATAGAAGGATTATCATATTTACTATTAAAAAAGTTATCCAATCAACTAGGTAAATATGTAACAACTATTTCACAAGAGTCTATGAATTATTTAAAAACGTACAATTGGCCCGGAAATGTGAGAGAGTTGGAAAATATCCTTGAAAGAGCAATAAATTTAGCAGAATCTGATACAATATTACCTATGCATTTACCCTTGTACATAACACAAAATACTGTAAGAGTAAATGATGGACCTATTAGACATCTTAGTGAAATTATTGAAGAGGCAGAAAAGGTAGCAATAGTTAGATGTCTTGAATATACAAAAGGAAATAAGTTAAGAACTGCAAAATTATTAAATATAAGTAGATCCAGCTTATATGATAAAATTGAAAAATATAATTTAGTGTAATAATATTGGACACTGTATAAAAAATGAACACTTCACTATATATAAATAAAAAATAGATGTTGTAAAAAGCTAATAACCTCTCTTTTTTTCACATTTACAATTATGGCACGAAATTTGCATTATATTTGTATGTTACTAAAATTATTACAAATTACTTTGAACACTAATAAAATGGTGATATTGATTATGGAATATTTTGGCTACTATTATATCACCGAATAAAAATTTTGAATGTATGACTATTTATTAGTCATATAAATATAGGATGTATAATTTATTATGCATTTAAAAAAAGGAGAGGTGTTTAATGAAAAGGGGAAGAATAATATCAATACTTTTGACTTTAGCGTTATTATTAACTACTATTTCACTAGCAGGTTGTGGTGATAATGATTCGGAAAACGGACCAATAAAAATAGGAGTTATTTCTTCACAATCAGGTGCTTTAGAAGCTTGGGGGACAGATGAAATTAGAGGATTTAAACTAGGTATAGAATACGCGACTAACGGCACAAATAAAGTATTAGGTAGGGATATTGAGTTATTAATCGAGGATGATACAACAGATGCAGGTGTTGGAGTTCAAAAAGCAGTAAAATTAATTGAACAAGAAAATGTAGACTTATTAACTGGAATTATAAGTAGTGGAATAGCACTAGGAGTTATGGAAAAAGCAGCAGCAGCAAAGGTGCCTTATTTAATTTCAAGTGCAGCATCAGATGCTATTACTGGTGAAAACTTTAATGAGTATACTTTTAGAGTAGGTCGTTCATTTAGACAGGGTACAATGGCAGGGGGATCATATATATCAGAACAAGGTGAAACTTTTTACATATTAGCACCAGATAGTGTAGCTGGAGAAAGCTATACAAATGCATGGAAAAAAGATATTGAGTTAAATGGTGGTAAGGTAATAGGGGTTACTACTCCTCCTGCAGATGCTACAGATTTTACACCGTTTTTACAAAAAGTAAAAGATGCAAAACCTGATGTTTTAGTACTAGTAATTGTTGGAGCAAGTTACAAGGCAAAACTTCCACAACAAATTAAAGAGTTAGGTTTAATGGATGATATGGTAGTAACTGCAGATATAGCAGATATAGAGTTTTTAAGAGGACTTGGTACTGTAGGTGAAGGTTTAGTTGGAACTATTATATATCATTATTCATTATTTGATAATGATGAAAATAACTTCCTTGTAAGACGATTTGAAGAAGAATATAATACTGTACCTGATTTATTTGCTTCAGCTGGATTTACAGGCGGTATTGCTATGATAAAAGCCCTAGAGAAAGCAAATTCTACTGATAGTGAGGCTCTCGTTAAAGCATTTGAAGGATTAAAATTCAATAGCGTCAAAGGAGAATATATTATTAGACCTGAAGATCATCAAACATTGCAACCAATGCCAGTGGTTGAGCTTATAATGAAGGATAAGGAATATGCAGAACCTAAGTTGGTGAAATTGGTTCCAATTGAAAACACTACTCCACCTATTACTGCTCCAGGAAGAAAATAGAATTTTTTGAAATAATGTTGTTATAAGGTAGAAACAACATATAATACGTATTAAATTTAATTAATCATTGATACTAAGAATTCATATATGCATATATGAATTCTTAGTATCTTATTATTACTAGAATGGGGTGATTAATAAATGTCAAAAACAATTTTAGAACTAAAAAATATCAAAAAATCTTTTGGGGGACTCGAAGTTTTGAAAGATGTTAATCTAAAATTAGAGCAAAGTACATTTAAAACAATTATTGGACCAAACGGAGCGGGTAAGACGACGTTATTTAATCTTATAAGTGGTGCATATAAGCCTACTAGTGGAAGAATATTTTTCAATGATGTTGATATTACTGGACTAAAACCCCACACAATTACCAATATGGGTCTTGGAAGGTCGTACCAAATGACAAATATTTTTCCAAAGCTTACTGTTCATGAAAATATTAGAATTGCAGCTCAATCAAAGGGCACACACAATTTTCATATAATTACAAATTATAAAAAACTACAGAAATACATAGATATAGCAGATGAAATAATAGAAAAAGTTAAACTATCTGGAAAAGGGAATATGCTTGCAGTAGAACTTTCACACGCTGAACAGAGGAAATTAGAAATAGGTATTCAGTTAGCTTTAGGAGGAGAGTTGATTCTTTTAGATGAACCTACTGCTGGAATATCCTTAGAAGAGGTACCGGCATTAATTGATGTTATAGAGTCGATTAAGAACGAAGGAGAAAAATCAATATTAATGATTGAACATAAGATCAATATAATCATGGAAATTTCAGATACTATCGCAGTTCTTCATGGAGGAGTAATAATAGCAGATGATATACCTAAAAAAATAAAAGAAAACATAGCTGTGCAAAAAGCTTACCTTGGAGGTGGTGCTCAGTGAAAAAATTATTAGAGATAAGAAATATTGAAACCTATATAAACCAATTTCATATTCTTTCAGGAGTAAATCTTGAAGTTATAGAAGGTAGAGCAACAGTTATCTTAGGTAGAAATGGTGCAGGGAAAACTACTACTTTAAATAGCATAATAGGACTAAGACCAGCATCATCTGGAAAGATTATTTTTAATGGAGAAGATATTACTGATTTAAAATCGTTTCAAATTCCTAATAAGGGTATTGGGTATATACCAGAGGATAGGGATATATTTACTGATTTAACGATAGAGGAAAATTTATTAATTTCATCTAGAAATAAGAAAACTTTTAGTGAGAGGAAAGAATTAGTATTAGATTTATTCCCAGACTTAAAAAAATATTGGAAATATAAGGGCGGAGTATTGAGTGGTGGACAACAACAGATGTTGTCAATAGCTAGAGCTCTTATAAATGATAATAAGCTAATTATTATAGATGAGCCATCAAAGGGTTTAGCTCCATTAATAATTGAAGATTTAATTAAAAAAATAAATGAAATAAAGAAAACAAATACAATACTTATGGTTGAGCAGAACTTTGATATGGCTACTAGAATAGGTGATGATTATTATATTATAGATGAAGGTAAAACTGTTCATCAAAGTACTAGAGATGAAATTATTAACAATGAAGATATTAAGAAAAAATACTTAGGAATATAATAAAGAGTCTATATAATATTTTTTTATTAAATCATATGATAGGAGTGAAAATATGAATACGCTTTTGATATTAATAATTTATGGAATTTCACTTGGAATGTTGTATTTCCTTCTTTCTTCTGGATTATCATTAATATTTGGGCTTATGAAGGTTCTCAATTTTGCACATGGTTCATTATTTATGTGGGGAGCCTATATAGGATATACAGTATTTAAATATACAAACAGTTTTATTTTAGGTATTTTAATAGCAACAATTGTAGTAGGAATAATGGGCTTATTAATGGAAAGATTCCTAATAAAACCTTTAGGAAATAACCATATGTATCAATTATTGTTAACATTTGGATTAATTAATGTACTCAATGAAATTGTAAAGATTATTTGGGGTGCTAAAGTAATCCCTGCATCAAAACCCCAATGGCTTTCAGATTCAGTACATATATTTGGTAATGTACTTCCTACATATAGAATTTTTATCATGATAGCAGGTGTGATGGTATTAATAATGATATCATTAATATTGAGTAAGACTAAACTAGGTATGATAATTAGGGCAGGAATAGAACGACCAAACATGGTAAGAGCATTAGGTATAGATGTAAGCAAGATATTTACTATAGTTTTTATTATAGGAGCAATGTTGGCAGGACTTGGAGGAGCAATAGCTGGTCCTTTCTTAAGCTTATATCCAGAACTAGGAGTTGACCAGATATTTTATGCTTTAGTTATTGTAGTGATTGGTGGACTTGGAAGCTTTATAGGATCTGCTGTAGGTGGTTTAGTTGTTGGACTAACACAATCTATTGTTGGATATTATTATCCTGCTCTATCTATGTTAATAACTATATTACTTATGCTAGTTATATTAATAGTTAAACCAGAAGGACTTGTATCATTAAGGAGGCGAGGACGTGAATAGTAGATTAATGTTTTTAAAGAATAATAAGAATAAAAAGAAGATAAGCATAATATTGTTGTTTTTTGCATTAATTGTTTTTCCATTCATAGTTAATTCAACATATATATTATCTTTAGTTATCGAGATGTGTATATTTGCAATCTTTGCCTTGAGTTATGATCTCTTGCTAGGGTTTACAGGCATAGTATCTTTTGGTCATGCTCTTTTCTTTGGATTGGGAGCATATACTACAGGTATATTAATGAAGGGTTATGGATGGGCATTTGTACCTACTTTATTACCTGTAATATTAATTTGTGTTGCTTTTGGAGTTGGAATTGGAGCAGTAACTATTCGTGCAAAAGATACTTATTTCTCAATGCTTACTCTAGCTATAGGTCAATTTCTATGGGTAATAGTTGTAAAATCAAGAGTTATAACTGGTGGAGAAGATGGTTATCACGGTGTAAAACTGTTGTTTGATAACAATAGACTAGCTATATATTATTTTATGATTGTTGTATTACTACTTGTATATATTTTTGCTAAAAAACTTATTAATTCCCCTACTGGGAAAGTCCTTCAAGCAATTAGAGAAAATGAAGATAGAGCAGGAATGATAGGCTATAATGTATTAACTTATAAGATTTTAGTAATATTGATTTCAGGAAGTATTGCTGGTATTGCTGGTTCCCTTTATGCTGTTACTGCCGGATCATTGACTCCTGCCTTAATACATTCAAATACAACAATGCATGCAATATTGATGACAGTCATAGGTGGTATGGGGACTTTAAATGGACCAATTGTTGGAGCGTTTATTGTGAAAACAGCTGAGCACGTTCTAAGTGACATTACTCAAAGATGGATGATAATATTTGGAATTATTTATATAATTATTGTGCTTTACTTCCCAGGAGGAATTACTAGACTAAAAATTAAAAGTAATAAATTTTTCAACAAAATACTAAGAAATAAAAAAAATATAGAGTGCTTTGAAAAATCTTCAGAAGAAGCATAAAGTAGGATATAATTAATACTGTAACAATAATCATAAATTTTTGGAACGACTACATATTACATTATTAAAAACAACTGTTCATAAAAAAGACAATTTATTGTCTTTTTTTTGTTGGATTTTTACACAGTTTTCGTAGTTTTATTGCATTTGTGTTCAAAGTTTAGACATCTAGAGAATTGCATTTATCTTTAAGGTTGTGCAAAGATGTATCATTTATAGCTATTGAAAAAGATTAAAGTAATTTTTCAAAATAAAGATAAGAAATATACATTCAATGTATAAAATAAAATGCTATAAAAGAAAGTCAATATCATTATCAAAAAAGGAACAATATTAAAGCATAAAGTAGGTATTATAAGCCAAATACTTTATAAATAAAATAGTAATAAGCGTATCAAATTCATATCATCTAGTAAGAATTATTCACCTAAAATAAACTCAAACAAATTTTGTATTTTAAGTTGCATAGTAGATTATGGCACAGATGTTGCATATTGTTTTGTTGAAAGAAGTAATATTATAAAAAATTATCCAATTAAAAGGAGGAACATATTATGAGATTAAAGGACAAGGTAGCAATTATTACTGGTGCAGGTAGAGGTATTGGTGAAGCTACTGCTAAAAAATTTGCAGAAGAAGGAGCTAAGGTTGTTGTAGCATCACTTTTTGCTGAAGAGGTCGAAACAACTGTTAATGAAATTAAGGCAGAAGGAGGAGAAGCTTTTGGCGTAGTTGTTGATGTTACAAATAGAGAGCATGTTGACAAAATGATAAATGAAGCAGTAGAGAAGTATGGAAGATTAGACATAATTGTTAATAATGCTGGAATTACTGCAGATTCTACATTAGTAAAAATGACAGAAGAACAATGGGATAAAGTTATTAACGTTAACTTAAAAGGAGTATATAACTGCGGTCAAGCTGCTGCTAAAGTAATGGTTGAACAAGGAAGCGGAGTAATACTGAATGCTTCTTCTGTTGTTGGGATTTATGGTAATTATGGACAAACCAATTATGCTGCAACTAAGTGGGGCGTTATTGGAATGACAAAATCATGGGCTAAGGAATTAGGGAAAAAAGGCGTTAGAGCAAATGCTGTAGCTCCAGGATTTATACTTACTCCAATGACTGAAAAGATGCCTGAAAAAGTTCTTGATATGATGAAAGAAAAAGCACCAGTAAAAAGACTAGGGTTACCAGAGGATATTGCAAATGCATATTTATATTTAGCATCGGATGAGGCAAGTTTTGTAACAGGCACTGTTTTAGAAATAACTGGAGGAGTAGTGTTATAAAATATTAAAATTAGATATGATGGAGGTAGTTAAAATGAGAGAAGTTGTAATTGTAGGTGCAGCTAGAACACCTATTGGAAGCTATGGTGGAAGCTTATCAAAATTATCAGCTGTAGATTTGGGAGTAGTTGCTGCTAAAGAAGCTATGAAAAGAGCAGGAATAAGTCCTGAAATGATTGATGATGTACTTGTTGGAAATATTTTATCAGGAGGACTAGGACAAAATCCTGCTAGACAGGTAGCGATTCATGCGGGTATTCCAGAAACTACTCCAGCGATGACTATAAATAAGCTATGTGGGTCTGGACTTAGAGCTGTAAGCATGGCTGCTCAATTTATTATGCTTGGCGATGTAGATGTTGTTTTAGCAGGTGGAATTGAAAGTATGTCAAATGCTCCATATTTAATTCCAAAGGCTAGATGGGGTCATAGAATGGGACATGGGCAATTGATAGATATGATGATAAATGATGGACTAACAGATGTCTTTAACAACTATCATATGGGAATTACTGCCGAAAACATAGCAGAACAGTGGAGTATCACAAGGGAAGAACAGGATAAATTCGCACTACATAGTCAATTGAAGGCTGAGAAAGCTCAGAAAGAAGGTAGA
>DAOUQG010000184.1 GCA_030625765.1 Thermohalobacteraceae bacterium
CAAATAGAATAGCTTCAAGATTAAATAAAAATAAAATATAGTTTATTCTTAAGTGGGGTGAAAACATGGAAAGGATTAAGATTTCGGTAAGGGACTTAGATTTATATTATAGTGATTTTCAAGCATTAAAAGGACTTAATATGGATATGGAAGAAAAAAAGATAACTGCTCTAATCGGTCCTTCAGGCTGTGGAAAATCTACATTCATTAAAACGTTAAATAGAATGAATGATTTGATTGAAGGTATTAAAATTACAGGTTCAGTTAAATTAGATGGACTTGATATATATAGGAATATTGATGTAATCAAGCTTAGAAAAATGATTGGAATGGTTTTTCAAAAGCCAAATCCTTTTCCTATGAGTATATATGATAACGTTGCTTATGGACCAAGAGCTCATGGAATAAAGAGAAAAGCGAAATTAGATGAAATAGTTGAAAAAAGTCTTAAATCAGCAGCGTTGTGGAAGGAAGTCAAGGATAGATTGAAGAAGAATGCTTTAGGATTATCTGGAGGACAACAGCAAAGACTTTGTATCGCAAGAGCACTTGCTGTTGAACCAGAGGTATTATTAATGGACGAGCCAACTTCTGCTTTGGATCCTATTGCAACAGGTAAAATTGAAGAACTTACAGAGGAATTAAAGGAGAAATATACTATAGTAATTGTAACTCACTCAATGCAGCAGGCTGGTAGAATCTCAGACAATACTGCTTTCTTCTTATTAGGAGAAATAGTTGAAGTAGGAGAAACTAAGAAAGTTTTCTCAAATCCAGTAGATAAGAGGACGGAAGACTATATTACTGGTAGATTCGGTTAAAATATAATACCAGTAATACTGAAAAAACAGGAAAAGCATATTTATAATTATTATTATATTTTTCCTAATTGGTTAAAGAAATTTTGTTTAGAATTACTTGAAATTAAAAGGGAGTGAAGAATAAATATGAGGAAGCATTTTGATCAGCAATTAGAGGAATTAAAAGAGCAATTGCTTAAGATGGGTGCAATAGCTGAAGAAGAAATTGTTATTTCAATTAAAGCTTTGATTAATCAAGATTTAGATTTGCTAGACAAGGTATTTGAATTAGAAAGAAAAACAGATGAGTTAGAAATTGCAATTGAAGATAAATGTTTAAATTTATTAGCACTTCAACAACCTATAGCAAAAGATTTAAGAATGATAAGTACAATATTGAAAATCATAATTGACTTGGAGAGAATTGGAGACCTAGGAGTTAATATTGCAAAAGTAACTCGAAAAATTGGAAAAGAAAAATTCATAAAGCCATTAATAGACTTACCCAAAATGGCAGATATCACTAAAAAGATGATAAAAATGAGTTTAGACAGCTTTATCAATGAGGACATTGAAACAGCAGAGAGAATTGCTAAGATGGATGATGAAGTTGATAGTCTTTATGAAGGTATTTATTTAGAATTATTAGAAATGCTAAGTGGAAAAAAAGAAATAATGCCACAGGTCATTAATCTACTATTGATTGGTAGATATCTAGAAAGAATAGCGGATCATGCAACTAACATATGTGAAGGAATCGTATACATGACAACTGGAAAAAGGTTAGAATTTTAACATCCATAATATTGGGTGTTTTTTTTATTATTTTTTTGTTTTAAAATAATATTTTTTTAATAATTAGAGAAAATAAATACAGGAGGTGGTAAATATGAAAAATAAAATTAAAGCTCTTTCTTATATCATTATGATATTACTTGTAGTGAGTGTAGTAGCTATTGGTTGTCTACCTAGAGCTGAAAAGCCAAATGTAAGAAATGATAATTATGGTTTTGATGAAGACAATTTAGATGGTGACAACTTTGGTAATAACGATTTATATGATAATAATGTAAATCGTAACGGAGATCTTTATGATGACTATGACAATCTTGATAGAAATGATTTTGTCAATGGTGATTATATAAGAGGTGAAAGGATTGCTGATAGGGTAGTTCGATTAAATGATGTTGAAGCAGCTACTTGTGTAATTGACGGTGATAATTGCATAGTAGGGGTAGATATGAATGGTAAAATGAAAGGAAGAATAACTGAAAGCTTAAGAAATAAGATTATTAGAAGTGTGAAAAGCGCTGATGCTAGGATAAGAAATGTTACTGTTTCAGCAGACCCTGATATACTTGATAGATTAGACAACATTGGAAAATCATTAAGAAGAGGGAGACCAATCTCAGGATTTGCAGATGAAATAAGAGACATTACAAGAAGAATCTCACCTAACATGTAGTAATTTTTAGAACCTGTGACTTGAGTGTCCAGGTTCTTTTTAGATTTTTTCATAATTATTATATTAGTACATATTATTTAAAAAGGGTATTAGAATTTTTCATATAATTGGGGGATTTATATGAGTAAAATTGATTTTACTATAAGAGAAGCTATATATATATGTATATTTGTTTTTTTTAGTATTTTATTTTTATCATATGATGACCCATGGGAAAATATATTTTTAGTTGTCTCAATTCTATCTTTTTGTTTTTTAGTTAAAGATAAAACAATTTTTAGAAAATCTGGTGTTGTAATATCGATTTTTTTATTGTGCGTTTTAATTTATTTCACAACGATATTTTTCCTCTTTGTACAAGGCTATCAAATGGATGTAGAAAAGCAGTATTCTAACAATCAAAATGATAATGTAGCAGTTTTATTAGTGTATCAAGGGGAAAATCCAATGTATGACTTATCAATAGAAGTAAGAAATTACTCATTGCAGGAAAATGTTTTTGGAAAGCTAAAAATTCCATTTTTATTGAATAAAGTTAAGAATAATTATAAAAGTATTGGAAAAAGTGATTATAAAAGAAATACAGAAAAAATCAAGCATAAATTAGAGCAATTATTACCAGAAAATAGTATGGTTTATTTAGGTTATTTATATGATCAAAAATATATTGAAGAAAAATTAATTGATATTGTTAATGATGGGTACCATAAAATCATAGTGACCCCAGTTTTTTTGACTGATGGAAAATATCTTAACTCGGTAAAAACAAGAATAGACAAAATGAAGCTTTTTAACAACAACATTCATATTAGATATACTGAACCATTATGGGATAGTGAAATTATAGTTAAATGTTATTTAGAAAAACTATATAGTAACATCGATGAAAAAAGAATACTAGACATAGGAATAATATTAATAGGTGAAGGAGAAAAGGATTATGAAAACAATAATTATATTACTTCCATAAAGCAAAATATTATGTTTAGGAAAAAAGTAAAAAGTTATCTAGTTGATAATCTGAAATTTCAAGAAGATAATATACGATTGGCATGGTCAGATTTTAATGAACCAAATTATACACAAGAGATAAAATATCTATTGGAATATGGGGTAGGTGAAATTGTATGTATTTATATAAAACCCCAAATTACTTATATTGAAACAAATGTCATTGTAAAAGAGATAGAGTCACAGATAGAGTTTCCAGAAGGTGTAAAAGTTAGGATAATTGATGGTTTTTTAGATAGTAAGGATTTTATATTTGAATTAAAGAATAAGATACAAGTAGAAATGTTAAAAAAATGGGAATAGATAATATTGAATAGGAGGAAAACTATTGAAATTAGAAAACATAAGACAAAAAATTGATGAGGGAGTATTTTTGAATTTAATAAGTACAGAAAAATTCAAGACAAACCTAATAAGCTTTTATATAATACGTCCTTTAAAAAGGGATGAAGTAACAAAAAATGCTTTAATTCCACTAGTACTAAAAAGAGGAACTAAAAACTATAATTCTTCAATAAATATTCAGAAAAAATTAGAAACTCTTTATGGTGCAAATTTGAGTATTGATGTCAATAAGATGGGCGAGAGACAGGTAATACGATTTAGCATAGAAGCTGTTAATAGTGAGTTTGTTAAAGAAGAAAATTTACTTAAACAAGTATTAGTAATGTTAAATGAGGTGCTATATAATCCTTATATCGAAAATAATGCTTTTTCAAGAGAGTATGTTAATCAAGAAAAAGAAAATTTGAGAAAAAAAATTATTAGTAGAATAAATGATAAAAAGCAATATGCAGTTGAAAGATGTATTGAAGAAATGTGTAAAAATGAAAGATATGGTTTGTATACTTATGGATATATTGAAGATTTAGATGATATTAATAACATCAAGTTATATGAACATTATAAATCAATAATGGAAACAAGTCCTATGGAGATTAGTGTGATTGGAAATATTGAAAAAGACAAGGTATTAAAGCTAATTAAGGATTGCTTTAGCTTTGAAAGAAAAGAAATAATTGATATTCCTAGAGAAAATGTGGTAAAGGCTATTAAGACAAAAAATATGATTAGTGAATCTTTAGATATTAACCAAGGAAAGCTATGCTTAGGACTTAGGACAAATGTTCCATATGAGGATAAGCTTTATGAACCTTTTCTTGTTGGGAATAATATTCTTGGTGGAGGAGCAAATTCAAAGCTTTTTGAAGCTATAAGAGAGAAAGAAAGTTTGGCATATTATATATATTCCAAATCATTTAAATATAAGTCAATAATGATTATTGCTTCAGGGATAGAATTCGAAAATTTTGATAAAGCACTTCAAATCATAAAAGAGCAGATAAATGAAATGAAGGAAGGTAAGTTCAGTGAGAGTGATATTGAGGATGCTAAAAATTCAATAGTTACATCCATTAGAAGTATGAAAGATAGCAACTTCTCAATGTCGGAGTTTTATTTAAGTCAGGCATTCACAAAAGATAATCGAAATATGGATGAAATTATAGATAACATTAGAGATGTCAATAAAGAAGATATTATTAATGCTCTTAAAAATATAAATTTGGATACAATATACTTTTTGAAGAAAAAGGAATAATTGAGGAGGAGTAAAAGTGACACAAAATGTTTTAAAAAGCGAAAAGCTTAAGGAAGAGATATATTTACGAGAAATAAATAATGGGCTGAAAATATTTTTTATGCCTAAAAAAAATTATTTGAAGAAATATGCAATATTTGCAACAAATTATGGTTCAAATGATAATAAATTTATACCTATAGGTGAAAATGATTTTGTAGAGTTTCCAGAAGGTATTGCTCATTTTTTAGAGCATAAGCTATTTGAAGAACCAGAAGGTAATATTTTTAATGATTTTTCAAAATTAGGATCATATGTTAATGCATTTACAAATTTTAACCAAACAGCTTACCTTTTTTCTTGTACAGATTTGTTTTATGAAAATCTTAAGATATTAGTAAAGTTTGTTCAGAATCCTTATTTTACTGATGAGAATGTTGACAAAGAAAAAGGAATAATTGAACAGGAAATACGAATGTATGATGATTCGGCAAATTGGAAAGTGTTTTTCAATTGCTTAGAGGGTATGTACCATAAACATCCTGTGAAAATTGATATTGCTGGTACAGTTGAAAGTATAAATAAAATAACTAAGGAAGAATTATATAAATGCTACTATACATTTTATCATCCTAAAAATATGATTCTTTTCTTGGTTGGAGATATTGATTTTGATAAAGCATTTCAAGTTATTGAAGAGAATCAAAGAAAAGATATTAGTGACTTTGACGGAGATATAAAAAAAGAATACCCTGATGAACCTAAGTCAATTAACAAGAAAAAAATGGAAGAAAAAATAACTGTTTCAACTCCTTTGTTTAATATTGGTTTCAAGGACCTCGATATAGGATATAGTGGCGATAAGCTTGTTTATAAACAGATAGAAACTAGCATATTGTTAGAAATGCTTTTTGGAGAAAGTACAGAATTCTATAAAAAGCTTTATGAAGAAGGCTTAATTAATAATTCTTTTGGCACACAGTATATCGGCCATAAGGATTATGGACATTCAATAATTGGTGGGGAATCGGAAAACCCAGAAAATGTATTAGATGAAGTTTTAAAGCACATAGAAAACCAAAAAAAGGATGGCTTATCAAAACAAGATTTTGAAAGAATAAAGAAGAAATAC
>DAOUQG010000239.1 GCA_030625765.1 Thermohalobacteraceae bacterium
AACATGGAATTTCAAGACATAGTTGCAGGTGTATTAGGGTTTTTAGCAATGTTCGGAGTTTATGTTGCTATTCGTATTATTATTCTATTAGGCATAAAGATGTATAAAAAATATTCGAAAAGAGAAATTGAAAATTAAC
The DNA here is from genome assembly GCA_030625765.1 of Thermohalobacteraceae bacterium. Taxonomy (GTDB): domain Bacteria; phylum Bacillota; class Clostridia; order Tissierellales; family VENL01; genus DAOUQG01. Next base: position 140 of record DAOUQG010000239.1, read on the forward strand.
ACACCTTGTTTTAAATGTTAGATATAAGAAAACTTAGTTTTTTTCATTAATGACAAAGGTTATTTGAATAGTTTTGTCAAAGAAATAACCCTAGTATATTACAATGAAGTATTTCTTTCATATTTGGAGTTTGTCTCATCTTTCTTTTTGAAGTATAAAGTAGCGTTGATTTCTCCTCCTAAGAGAATAATAATACTACTTATGTATAACCAAATTAGGAGTACAAAAATACCTCCTATACTTCCATAAGCTTTTGTAAAGTTATTAAAGTTATTTACATAGTAAGAAAAACCAATAGATATAATAATCCATCCAAAGGTTGAAAAGACTGCACCAGGTAAGACTCCTTTAAACTTTACTTTGCAGTTTGGAGTATATCGATAAAGAAAAGTGAAAATCAGAACTAAACCAGTAAGAGGTATAGCATATCTTAAAATACTCCATAAAATTTGAAAAACGCTTGAGATTCCTAAAAAGCCAAATAGCTTTGTGCCTAAAAGCTTTCCTAAAACAATTGCAACGAAAGTAAATAAGATTGCAAATGCTAAGGCTATGGTAAAAAATATTGCCATGCCTTTTGTTTTCCAAAAAGGTCTACTTTCTTGTTCATTGTACGCTTTATTAATCCCTCTGATTATAGCATTTATTCCATGAGATGCTGTCCAAATAGTCGCAATCATACCTATTGATAATAGAGAAGTGCTACGGGTTGCTAATATTTCATTTATAATACTCATAACCATTTTATAAGTTTCCATAGGAAGGAAATTAGATAGATTTGACAAAACTTCATTATGAGCAATTGGAGTATAACTAAGAATAGTTATAATAAAAATTAAAAAAGGGAAAAAGGACAACAATAGATAATATGTAAGCTGCGCACTGAGTGCTGCTACCTCATCTTTTATAAATCGAATGTACAATTCTTTTATGATGTCTAACAATTTATTTATACTCAAAGAAATTCCTCCTAAAGAAACTGTTACTATATTATTATAAAAATATAATATCATAATTTTTAGGAGAAATATAACAAAAGATGTAGAATGACGTGCAAAACACGGAATAATTAATAGTGTAGTTATAAATAATATTGAAAATTTTGTAGTTAAAATACTTTGATTGTATGAAAAATATGGGTATAATTAGGTTAGGGAGAATTTATAACAGTTATGAGCATGCTAATTGAATACATAATCTAAATATTAAATAAGTTAAAATATATAAAAAAGGAGAGAAGAAAATGACTGATAAAAAAACTCTTATTGTATATTATTCAAGAAGTGGTGTAACTAAAAAGGTTGCTAATGCTATTAGGGACATTTTAAAGTGTGACATAGAGGAGATAAAGGATACAAAGAAAAGAAGTGGTTTTTTGGGGTTCTTAACTGCTGGTAGAGATGCAATGTTTAATAGGGATACGGTTTTAGAGGAAACTACAGATCCCTCATCATATGACATTGTTTTGATAGGAACACCTGTATGGGCTGGTAATATGAGCTGTCCAATAGGAACTTATATAAGAAAGTATAAGGGCAAATTCAATGATGTTGCGTTTTTTACAACTCTAGGGTCGGCAAATACTTCTAAGACATATACAAACATGGAAAAGTTTAGTGAAAAAAGTCCATTAGCAAAACTAACACTTAATCAGAAGGAAGTAGAAAATGATGAGTATAAGAAATCTCTCGATGAGTTTATTCAAGAGATAATAGGAAATGCTATTAATAGATAAATACTATGTGTAAATAGGAGGAGTAGTATGTCTTGTAAAAATAGTGAATTGAAAATTTTTGCAGGTAGTTCTGGTAAACATTTTGCAAAAAAAATGTGTGAGTATTTAGGAATAGAGCTAGGACAGTCGTATTCTATGACGTTTTCAGAGGGAAATACATTTGTGAAGGTTCAGGAGACTGTTAGAGATAAAGATGTATATATAGTTCAACCAGTAGCCTTTAAACCAAATGATGATTTTATGGAGCTGCTTTTCTGGGTAGATGCATTTAAAAGAGCTAGTGCCAACTCAATAACTGTTGTCATGCCATTTTTTAGTTATGCGAAAGCAGATAAGAAGGATGAACCAAGAGTTTCTATTAGAGCACGAGTGTGTGCAGATGCTATAGAAGTATCAGGTGCAGATAGGGTTATAACTATGGATTTACATAGTCCTCAGATACAAGGTTTTTTTAAGATTCCTGTTGACCACTTGCTAGCGCGACCTGTGCTATGTAAATATATAAAGGAAAGCAATATTGATAATTATGTTATTGCAGCTCCAGACGCAGGATTTGCAAAGGATGCAAGAAAATATAGTTTGGATTTAGATGTTCCTACAGTTATTGGGGATAAGGAAAGAAAAGCAAATGATGAAAAAGCAGAAATTTTAGAAATAATCGGGGATGTTAAAAATAAAAATGTTATAATAGTAGATGATTTTACAACATCATGTGGAACATTAGCAGATATGGCTAAAGGACTTAAGAACATGGGTGCTAAAGACATCTATGCTTGCGTTTCACATGGAATATTACAGAAAAAAGGCATAGAAAAACTAGAAAAAAGCTATATTAAAGAGCTTATAGTGACTGATAGTATTTACAATGAAAATACATTAAATCATTCTAGAGTAACTACAATATCAGTAGCACCATTATTTGCTGAAGCTATTAAAAGGATACATGCCAGAGAGTCTGTTAGTACTTTGTTTGAATAAATTCAGCGTATATATTTAAAAACATAACAATCACACTTAGGAGGAAGACATGGCTAAAAAGAATGAAATAATTGAAGTAGAAATCAATGACGTTGATTTTCCTAATAAAGGTATAGGGACATTAGATAATAGAAAGATTATAGTAAAAAATACATTAAAAGGCCAGAAGGTCAAAGCAAGAGTAACTAGAAAACGTAAAAACAGGATTGAAGCAAAATTACTTGAGGTTATAGAGAGGGCTCCAATAGAAAAACAAGCTTCATGCGAGCATTATGGAATATGTGGAGGATGTTCATATCAAAACATTCCATATGAGCATCAGCTTAGGATAAAAGAGGAACAGGTTAAAAAACTACTAGATGAAGCAGGAATAGAAGGCTATGAATTTTTAGGAATAGAGCCTAGTCCATCTGAATTTGAATATAGAAATAAAATGGAGTTTTCCTTTGGTGATGTTGAAAAGGGTGGAGAGCTATCATTAGGAATGCATCAAAAAGGAAAGTTCTATGAGATAGTTACAGTACATAGTTGTGAAATAGTAGATAAGGATTTTACAAGGATATTAACTACTGTTTTAGATTATTTTAAAGAAAAGGAAATATCATTTTATCATAAAAAAACACATGAAGGGTATCTAAGGCACCTAGTTGTGAGAAAGGCAATTAAAACTGGTGAGATTTTAGCAAACCTAGTAACTAGCTCTCAAAAAGATTTTGATTTATCTGAGCTAAGTGATAAATTAAAGTCATTAAGATTGGATAGTGAACTAAAGGGATTTCTACACACTATCAATGATAGCTTAGCAGATGTAGTCAAAAGTGATGAGACTCGGGTTATTTACGGACAAGACTATATTACAGAGGAAATATTAGGACTTAGATTCAAAATATCAGCATTTTCTTTCTTCCAAACTAATTCACTAGGAGCAGAAAAGCTTTATTCCATAGTTAGAGATTTTGCAGGAGATACAAATAACAAAGTAATTTTTGATTTATATTGTGGAACAGGTACTATAGCTCAAATTATGGCTCCAGTTGCTAAAAAGGTTATAGGTATAGAGATAGTAGAGGAAGCAGTAGAAGCAGCTAAAGAGAATGCTAAGTTAAATAACCTAGATAACTGTGAATTTATAGCAGGGGATGTAATGGTAAAGGTTACAGAGTTAACTGAAAAACCCGATTTGATAATA
>DAOUQG010000244.1 GCA_030625765.1 Thermohalobacteraceae bacterium
GCAATGTAGATTCAAGTACAATAAAAAAGATTGCGTTCTTAATTAAGAATGATATGAATATTTCTCTAAACAATATTAAATTTTTATCAGATATTATTAATAATAAGGATTTTATTGAAGGAGAGCTTACTGAGTTAATAAATCAGTTGGGTGAAGAAGGATATGATATTTCCAAGATTAAGGTACAATATCATAAGCTTCAACAAATGAAGGTATTAGAATTTGATTCGTCAGATAAGAATATGTTAAACGATTTAACAAAGGGGCTATTTGAGCTAATCGAAGAAATTCAGATAGTGTTAAATTCAAAAGATTATAAGTCAACTGATATTTTAAATAAGATAGAGAATCTCAATGCTAAAATAGAATTTCTTAATAATTTAAACGAAAACAGCACTTTTTATTATATTCCATTCAAGTTACCTAGAGAAAATCTAGAAAAGAATCTTTTTGTATTAAATAAAAAGAGAAGAAATAGTGAGAATGAAAAAGTTAAAATATTTATATCATTAGATACATCCAACTTACAAAAAGTTGATGTAATTCTAGAATCTAATAAGGATAAATTGACAGTTGATTTTAGAGTATTATCTGCTGAGATACTCAAGTATATGGAAGAAAGAAAAAGTCAGCTAGATGAGATGTTAACTGATAGTGGTTATGATGATGTTGAACTTAGGTTTATTCTTAAGGATAAAAAAGAGTTTGAACCTTTAGATATATTTGTTGATGATGTGAGTCTTAATTATATGCTGGATATAAGGGCGTGATATCATGTATAAGAAAAAGAAAATTAAAACCGCTATTGCTTTAAAGTATGATAAGGACTATGTAGCACCAAAGATTATTGCTAAAGGTAAGGGTTTTATCGCAGAAAATATTATTAAGAAAGCAAAGGAAAGTGATGTTCATATATATGAGGATGAAAAACTATCTAAAGAGTTAATCAACATAGATATTGGACAGGATATTCCTTCAGAGTTATATACAGCTGTTGCTGAAGTGTTAGCTTTTATTTACCAATTAGACAAAGAAAAGGGTGAAGATTTTGAGTACTAATAAAGCTAAAGGGAATTTCGGAGAAAATCTTGCTAGCAAGTATTTAATTAAAAATAATTATTTAATTATCGAAAGAAATTTCAGAAATAAAATTGGTGAAGTAGATATTATAGCAAACAAAGAAGATACCATTGTTTTTATAGAGGTGAAAGCTAGAAGTAGTCTTAGATACGGATATCCTTATGAAGCAGTTAATAAAAGAAAACAACAGAAATTAAAAATGCTAGCAGTTTCATATGTAAAAATGAGAAATTTAGAAGAAAAGCAGATTAGGTTTGATATTATAGAAGTATATTTAAGGAACAGCAGTATTAATCATATACAAAATGCATTTTGTGATTAATAAAAGAACACTAATCTAAATATTTAGATTCTGTGTCCTTTTATCTAGTAAGTCATGAACTTTTTCAAATAACATACCGACCAAAAACCATGCAGGGAAATAATCAAATCTTATATAGCCTAACAATGTATATGTTGTATATCTAGAATAATCCCAAGGACAAAATCCGATTAATTTATCAAGTATAAATCCTGTGGAAAATTCTATTAGATAAATTAGAAAGACCCAAATAAAACCTCTAACTAAAAAATTTTCCCTCCTTACCTTATTGTGTATCGGTTCAAATAAAACTGCTGATCCATAAATAAAGAACATCCATAAAAATGTAGTACCTGTTAAAGCTAGATTTCCTGTAAGAAGAGAACCAAAACCAGTCCAAATAACCTCCATTACAAGTCCTGCAAATCCGTATATGATATATCGTTTCAACATACTAATATTATGCTTCTACAAGAACATATTATTCTTTTTACATATTATTACTATTTTACACGATAATCGCTTTCAATGTCGCTATTTGACTATTACCTAGGAAATTATCAATAAAGATTTTTTAGTTCTTTAACATAAATTACTAATATATATTTGTGTTTTTTGCTAAAGGATGTATCATAAATGATATAGTTGTTATTATAATATAAAGGATATATAATATTTTTATGTACATTAAAATTTTGAAAGGAAGATGAAAATGTCAAAACAAAACCCTATAGTAACGATTGAAATGGATAATGGAAATATTATGAAGGTAGAATTGTACTCAGATATTGCACCAAATACTGTGAGAAATTTCATATCATTAATTGAAAAGGACTATTATAATGGTTTAATTTTTCATAGAGTAATTCCTGGTTTTATGATTCAAGGAGGATGTCCAGACAAAAGTGGAATGGGAGGACCAGGATATTCGATTAAGGGTGAATTCACAGAAAATGAATACAAAAATGACTTAGCACATGATAGAGGAGTTATTTCAATGGCAAGAACGAATGACCCTAATTCAGCAGGTTCTCAATTTTTCATAATGGTTGCTAAAGCGCCCCATTTAGATGGAAAATATGCTTCTTTTGGAAGAGTAATTGAAGGAATGGAAGAAGCTGATAGAATAGTAAGCATGGATAGAAATAGTTCAGATAGACCTTATGAAGAACAAACAATTAAGAAAATGACTGTTGAAACATTTGGAGTAGAATATGAGGATGTAGAAAAGATATAGTAACAAATACTGTAGGAGGTATTTAATGTTTAATAATATTGAAGGGGTCATATTTGATTTGGATGGGACATTAATAGATTCAATGTGGGTATGGTATGAAATTGATGTAGAGTTTTTAGGTAAACGGGGATTTGAGTTACCAGAGGATTTGCAAAGAGAGATAGAAGGAATGAGTTTTACAGAAACAGCAAATTATTTTAAAGAAAGATTTGATTTAGACGAAACAATAGAAGAGATACAAGCAGAATGGGATGAGATGACATTTGACTATTATAAAGAAAGAGTAGCTTTAAAGGAAGGTGTTAAAGAGTTACTGGATTATTTATCTAAAAAGAATATTAAAATGGGTATTGGCACAAGTAATACAAAGGAAAGAACTATAGATATTTTAAAAAAGTATGATATAATTCATTATTTTGAAACTATAAGAACCTCCTGTGAAGTAGATAGAGGTAAGCCTTATCCAGATGTTTTTTTAAAGGTTGCTGAGGATTTGGGGTTAAGGGCAAATGAATGCTTAGTTTTTGAAGATACTTATGCTGGAGTACTTGCAGCAAAAAGAGCAGGAATGAAGGTTTTTGCTGTAGCTGATGAGTCATCTAATAAGTATAAGGATGAAATAAGTGAATTGGCAGATAAATATTTGGGAAGTCTTAATCGAATTGCATGATTTAAGGAAGTCGAGAGGACTTCCTTTCCTCTTTTTTGTATAGATGTATATCAAGCTTTATTTGAAAGAATTGGCACTAAGAATTTGTATTATTATCCTCGCTGTTCAGATATACATCACTTCTGGTAAAGCTACTAAGTGACTTACAACAAATTAAAATTTGTGTAATCTACTTATACTTATCGGATAATAATACAAATTCAAGTGTCTAATGTTTTAATAACTTTTTGTGTTTAAGTGTACGAAAATATGTTGGTTAATTTGAACAAATGAGCTCTATATTTAATCATT
>DAOUQG010000118.1 GCA_030625765.1 Thermohalobacteraceae bacterium
ATTTTTATAAAGAAAAGGATATCCATATTCATATACCAGAAGGAGCAATACCAAAGGATGGGCCTTCCGCAGGTATAACTATGGCTACAGCTGTAATATCAGCGCTATCAAATTATCCTATAAATAGTAAAGTAGCAATGACTGGAGAAATTACTCTTAGGGGTAGAGTATTGCCTGTAGGAGGTATAAAAGAGAAGGTTTTAGCTGCTAACAGAGCTGGAATCGAAAAGGTATTATTGCCTTGGGAAAATAAAAAAGATATGGAAAGCATTCCTGATAAAGTTAAAAGAAAGCTTGATTTTGTATTTGTTAAGTGTATGGATGAAGTACTTAGTCATGCTTTAGTTAAAGAGGTCGATAATCATGATAATTAGAAAAGCAGAAATACTAGGTACATTTGTAAAACCTGAACAGTTTCCAGACGAAGACTCTCCTGAGATAGCTTTAGCTGGCAGGTCAAACGTAGGCAAATCTTCTCTTATTAATTGTTTAATAAACAGAAAAAACTTGGCAAGAACCAGTGGACAGCCAGGAAAAACTCAGACAATAAACTTTTATAACATCAATGATGAGTTAAGATTGGTCGATTTGCCAGGCTATGGATATGCTAGAGTTTCAAAAAAGCAAAGGGAACAATGGGCTAAAATGATTGAAAGGTATGTGTTAGTCAGGAAAAATCTTATAGAAATCATTCTTCTTATGGATATAAGACATTCTCCCGGAGAGCACGATAAAGCAATGTACGAATGGATAAAATCTTTAGGATATAATGGAATAGTCGTTGCTACAAAGGCAGATAAGATTTCTAAGGGAAACTGGTCTAAGCATATTTCAGTCATTCAAAAAGAGTTAAAAGTAGAGGAACGAGATTTTATAATACCTTTTTCAGCAACAAAGAAGGAAAATAGAGAAAAGGTTTGGCAGACAATTAAAGAAATATTAACAGTCAACAATTATAATATAAATAGAGAGTAAAAAACAAGGTAGGCTACCTTGTTTTTTTATCTAAAGTTATTCTTTTTGAAACATTTCTTTACCTACTCCACATATAGGGCATTCGCAATCATCTTACTACTTAAACTAAATACTTACATTAAATTAAAAGATTAAACAGTAAAAGAATGGGTATTATATAATTATAGGTATATTTGAAATTTAAAAAGAACTATTTATATGATATACTACTGAGTGGAATCCTATTGAAATTAATATGGATATTGTAATATTAAAATAATTTAGGCAGGTGTCATTTCTATGTGCTTTATACTAAATAAATGTGTGTGTAGTGATTTGTGTCAGGTTAAAGATTGTATTCATAATATTCTTATTCAGCTGCAAAAAAATATCGATGATGATACAGTATTATTTGATGCGAAATTAATATTAAATGAATTAGTTACTAATGGTGTCATTCATGGCAATCATCAGAACAAAACTAAGAGTATAAAAGTAAGACTAGAATTAAGTGAAAAAGAACTTAAAATAGAAGTGACCGATGAAGGAATAGGTTTTTGTTACAAGAAAAATGAATACAATCCTATGGAACTAAAATGTAGTGGAAGAGGTCTCGTTTTAGTCGATGGACTTAGTGATGAGTTTTATATTGAAAAAAACAAGGCTGTGTCAATTAAATATGTTTAATATTTTATACGTAACATTTCTTACAATCCAGTGAAAACACTGGTTTTTTTATTATAGTAGAATGCTCCCTAAATAGTATATATGTGATATTCTACAATTCTTTATTCTATGTATTTTTCAGATTAATCTGAAAGAAATTGATTTTAATGTGGTGCTAAGGATTTAGATGATTACCCTCCCTACTCAGATATACAGCACTTATTATGATTGAATTCAAGGAAATAAGTGCTGTATATGATTCGCGAGTGATGAAGAAACTAAGTGACTCACAAGAAATCGAAGATTTCTGTTCGCTACTTATCGCGTAATCATCTAAATCCAAGTGACGTTGCTTTCATAACATTTAGTGCTTTGAGCGTTCGAAAACATGATTAGTATTAATTGGACTTTTGGTTCACTGATTATCAAATATCTTATGAGTGCTCAATATAGTCTTATATGAAATAACAACAATGCTTTCGATTATTTCATTCTTTTTATCTTCAATAGGTTTATCTGAAAAACAGATTTTTTTCATTTGCTGAATCCATTTATTGACGATTGGTCGATAATTATCTTCAAATATTACTATATATTTTTTTGGGATATTAGCTTCACTAATTTCTTTATTCATATCCTTTATTTCTACTTCAATTAAAGACAAAAACTTGTAGCATAAATGCTCAGTACTTGAATAATTATTATTTTCGAAAATTTTATTAATATGCATAATTAATGTTTTCCAAAATGTGAATTTTATTTTCAGTAGCTCTCTGATATTTTTATCATTAAAAGCAAGAATCTGATAGTTAATAATATCATCAATTTCAGATATATCTTTTTGCTTATTTTTATTAGTACGAATTGCATCACTTAATCCTGGTATTCTTATATGACTTAATAAAAAGTTTATAAAATTAGCAGGTAAAGGTACTCCTAGAAGTGTTAAGTTTTCTAAAATACTAACTGTTTCTACTACTTGTAGAAATGCAACAAGTAGATTAGAGAGTATCGTAGTTTCAACAAAAGATAATATACCTAATTCTAAGAGTTTTATTGTTAGAAAAGCAATTGTATAAGTAATTACTTTTTTTAATAGCTTTATAAGACCTTTACTACTAAATCTGCTATATTTTAATGCAGTAAACATTCCTGTAAGAGTATCTATGAATATTAACACAAGTAAAATAACATATGACAATTGAATCGTACTGGAAAAAGCTTCAATGATTGCAACAAAACTCGATATACATGAAATTTTTATTAAATAGATATATTTTTCCATTTTGACAACCTCATTATTATTGTTTATTTTTTTCACTACATGATATGTAGTAAGTTAAAATTTGATAGTATAAATTTTAGATTAATTATAAAATATATAATGGTAGCATATTTATATTTAGATAAATAATAGAAAATAGGGAACTTTATTCTAGAAATATACGTCATAAATATAACAACAAAAAATTAAGGAGGTTTTTTATGAGAAAAAGTATATCATTGTTCATAACTTTTATCATGATTTTTATGATGGTGGCTCCATCGATGACCTTTGCAGATTATGATAAGGGTTTGCAGGAGGCAATTCTTAAAGCAAAGGAGCTTTTTAGCATCACAGAAGAGTATGATGTGTTTAACTATAGTGTTAGCAGCAATAATAGTGAAACTGAGTATAGCTTAAGCTGGAGCGATAGCGGCAACAAGCTAGGTGGTATTCGTATTACGATAAATGGTGACGGGAATGTAACGAATTACTACAAATATGACAGAAACTACTATGACTATAAACCCAAATTAGCTAAGATAAGTAAGAGTGAAGCTAGAGAAATAGCAGAAAAATTTATTGTAAAGGTAAATTCAAAGCATGCGGATAAAATTCAATACTTAGAGAATAATAAAGTGCAAAATGTAAATGAAATTAACTATCACTTGACATTTTCAAGAAAAGAAAATGGAGTTTTGTTCTATAATAATAGTATTAGAGTTGTAGTTAATAATATGACAGGAGAAGTAAATAATTATTACACCGATTGGGAGGACACCTTAGTATTTCCTGATGTAGAAAGCATTATCAACCTAGAAGAAGCAAAGGAAATTTTTAAAGATCAGATTGGATTAAAATTAATGTATAAATTTAAATATGAAGATAATAAAATGATCCCATATCTAGTATTTTCTAGAGTTACTAACAATGATTATATTGATGCATTGACAGGAGAGGTTATTAAAATTAAAGGAAATTTCTATTTTGCTGATGAAACAGCAATGGAATTTTCTATGAATTCGAAATCAAGGCAAAGTGTAGACATTTCACCTGAAGAAAAGAAAGCAATAGAAAACATGTCAGGAATTCTATCTGAGGAAGAAGCTGAGAGTATAGCAAGAGAAGTTTTAAAAATTGATGATTCACATGAGAGAACTTGGATAAGTCTATATAATCAGTGGAGAAACAAAGAAGACTACACATGGAATATGAGATTTGCAGATACGGATGACGAAGCGAAAGGATCTATAAGTGTTTCCATAGATGCTAAAACTGGAGAACTCATGAGTTTCTCTAAATATGTCCAAGGAGACGACAGCCAAGAAGTTGTGTATGATAAAGAAGGAGCATATGATATAGCAGAAAGCTTCATAAGAGAGATGGAAGCTGAGAAATATGGTGAAGTTGAATATGTAACATGGAATGAGCCTGTTATAAGACCAATGAATGAAGAAGAAAAGCCTAGTCAGTATAGTTTCACTTTTGCTAGAAAAGCAAATGAAGCATATGTACAAAGTGACGGTTTTACAGTTACAGTTGATACAAAAACAGGTAACATAATCAGATACAATCTTTCGTGGTTCAATGGAGAATTACCTTTAACAGATAATATAATACCTATGGATAAAGTATATGATAGCTTATTCAACAATGTTGGAATGGAGTTAAAATATATAACTGAGTATTTAAATATCAATGAAAAATACCCTTATAAATCAAATCCAAGCAATAAAATAGTTCGAATAGTATATTCGATTAAATCTGATAAACCTTCTGACATTGACGCCTTAAATGGTGATGTACTGAATTATAATGGCGAAGTTTATACAGAAGAAACTGTTTCAGAGTATACAGATATCAATGATAGCTATGCAAAATCACAAATAGAGGTTCTTGCACAATACGGTATATCTTTACCTGGAGATAAATTTGAACCTACAAATCAGATTACTCAAAGAGATTTTTTATATTTACTTGCTAAGGCAAATAATTATTATATACATGTTCCATTTTCTGAAGATAGTCAATTTGATGATGAATTTTACAATGTATTAATGAATCAAGGAATTATAATAGACGGAGAGAAATCTCCTTTATCAGCAGTGAGCAGACAAGACGCAGTTAAGTTTATAATAAGAGCTTTAAACTATGACGAGATTGCAGATATTCAAGGAATATTCGTAGTTAATTTCAAGGACGCAGAGAAAATTGCTCCTGAGCTTAAGGGATATGTAGCAATAGCACATGGTTTAAATATTATTAGTGGATATGATGGATATTTTAATCCAAGTAGTAAGCTAACTAGAGAACAGGCAGCTACAATTATATATAATTTCTTGAATAGTAATTCTTAAACTTTAAATATATAGTTTAGTGATTGTAGAAATTTTCACTTTCATTCGATACACACCTTATTTGATTGTTTTAGTATATATGATGATAAGGGATGTATCGTTTTTTTTGTACCCTTTTTATCAGTAAATTGGTAATGTAGTTTATATTAATAATTACCCATTACAAAAATTACCACTGAACCCAAATTTATAAGTGTAATATCTACTAAAAAGATAGAAAATTCTAAATATTGTTATGCACTAATGAAGATAAAAAAGAGAAGTGCATAAAACATATTATGAATCTCGTGTTTTCAACGGTTTTATTTTTATGCATTAGATTGGCACGCATATTGCAATAAAATATAGCAAGTAAAAGACGATAAAGAAATTAAAAAATTTAATGGTAAGAGGTGTTAATATGATAACTAGTGTAGCAACAACTATATTTGATCCTAAACTAATATTATTTGATGTAGAGGCAGAGGATAGTACAGAATTACTAAGAAAGCTTTCTTTCAAGCTATTAGAAGAAGGTTATGTTAAAGAGTCTTTTGAAGAAGCTGTTATCGAAAGGGAAAAGGTTTACCCTACTGGATTGCCTACACCTGGAATTATGGTTGCTATACCACATACAAATCCTGAGCATGTTTTGAAACCAGTAATTTTATTTGCAAATTTGAAGAAGCCAGTAATGTTTAAAGAAATGGGAGAAGGAACCAATGATATACCTGCTGAGCTTGTATTTATGCTTGCTGTAGAAAATCCTAGTAAACAGATCGAAATATTAAAAAATCTTATGGGCATATTTAGTAAGAAGGAAGTATTATTATCTATAAAAGAATCAACTGATGTGGCAGGTGTAATAGATATTTTGAAGGCACAAGGAATATAATTCAATTCTTATTGATATGCTCTAAATGAACATGGTTTTATTTGATGAATTGCATTTTTTAAATAGATACAAAAGGAGGTGATGATAGTGAAAAGAGTAATAGTTGCTTGTGGATCAGGTGTAGCAACATCACAGACTGTAGCATCTAAGGTAAAAGATTTATTGGAGGATAGAGGTGTATATGCAGAAGTAGAAGCAGTAGATATCAAGTCTTTAGACACATACATTAAAAATTGCGACATTTATATATCTATAACTCCAAATGCATCAACAGACTTTGACATTCCAGTGATAAGTGGAATACCATTCTTAACAGGAATGGGAATGGATGAAGCTTTAGATGAGGTGTTAAAAGCACTTGCGAAATAATTATTTGTAATGACAAGTACTTAAAATTATGACAAGGGGGAAGGAAAATTGTTTAAAGACATTATTAACTATATTTTAGGACTAGGTCCTGCAGTATTTTTACCAGCATTAATGATTGTGATAGGTCTTATTATTAGAATGAAGTTCAAGAAAGCGTTTACATCAGCTCTTACATTAGGTGTTGCATTTTTAGGTATGGGTATGGTACTTGGTTTTATGTTTAATGCTATAAGTCCTGCAACTGAAGCCTTTGTTAATAATACAGGAATTCAGTTAAACGCATTAGACTTAGGTTGGACACCACTTGCAGCCATAGCTTGGGCATGGCCATATGCATTCTTAATTTTCCCAATACAAATAGTGATAAATCTAGTTATGTTAGCTTTTGGATGGACAAACTGTTTAAATGTTGACATGTGGAATGTATGGAATAAGATATTAACTGCTGTATTAGTTGCAGGAGTAACTGGTAGTTTACCTGCAGCGTTTGTTGTAGCTGGTATCCAAGTTGTATTTGAATTAAAGAACGCAGATTTAACTCAAAAACAAATATATAAAATAACTAAGATTCCAGGTATCGCGTTACCTCACTCGATGGCAATGTTTGCTGTAATTTTAGCTCCATTAAATAGACTGCTTGATTTTGTGCCTGGATTAAAGGATTTAGATGTTGATGCTGCTAAATTAAAAGAAAAAATAGGAATATTTGGCGAAAACCATGTAATGGGTTTCATTGTTGGTATTCTAATTGCATTGTTTGCAAAATATGACTTAAAACAAACGCTTACTTTAGGTGTTCAAGCAGCTACTGCTTTAATGCTATTCCCAATGGTAGCTAAGTTGTTTATGCAGGCATTAGCTCCAATTTCAGATGCAGCTGCTGAATTTATGAAGAAAAGATTCCCTGGCAGAGAGGTTTATATTGGTCTAGACTGGCCTTTCTTAGCTGGACAACCTGAATTGTGGGTAACTGCTATAGTATTAGTACCTGTTACTCTTCTAATGGCTGTAATATTACCAGGTAATGGTACACTACCTTTTGGTGGAATTATAAACATTTGTTTTGTGGCTCCAGCAATAATTATAACTGGTAAAAACTTGTTACGTATGATTGTATTAGGAATATTAACAACTCCAATTTCTCTTTACATAGCTACAACCTTTGCACCTACTATTACAAAGCTAGGAAGAGATGTAGGAACAATTGAGATTCCAGCCAATCAGTTGATTACATGGAATGGTATGGAAATGCCAGTATTTAGATGGGTATTTTCACAGGGAGCAGACATAATCAATGGTAATTTTGTAGGATTAGCAATACTTGCTGGATGGTTAGTTCTATACGCTTGGTATTATAAACATATGAAAAAGAGAGAGCTAGAAGTTGAAAATGAATTAAATGCTAATGCATAGGATTTAAATACTGTGGGGAGCAGATATGCTCCTCACAATTAATAATAAAAGGAGTGATTGAATTGTTAGAACAATTAAAAGAACATGTAGTTCAAATAGCTAAGGAAGCTGATAAAAGTGGGTTGTGCAAGCATAAATCAGGAAATTTTAGTATAAGAGATAAGGAAACTGGTTATATATTAATAACTCCTTCAGGAGTAGCAAGAGAGGTTCTTAAAGCAGATGATATTGCAGTAGTAGATATTGATGGAAATATAGTGGAACTTAAATCTGATGCAAAACCATCCAGTGAATTGAAAGTACATTTGGTGGCTTATAGGGAAAGAGAAGATGTTTTTGGTGTTTGTCATACTCATTCTCATTATGCTACTGCCTTTGCAGTACAAGGAATAGAAATAAAACCAGTAGTATTTGAAGCTCTTGTATATGGAGTAAGAACACCAGTCGCTAAGTATCAAAGACCAGGGACTCAAGAACTTGCTAATAGTATTATTGAGTCTTTAAGTATATCTGATGCATGTTTGCTAGAAAAACATGGTGTTATAGCAGTAGGAAAGGATCTTGTTGATGCTTATCTTAAGGCTCAATACGTAGAAGATGTTGCAGAAATTGCATATTATTCTACTGTACTTGGTGGAGGTAAATTACCTGAAGCAATACCACAGGAAGATTTTGATGCTGTTATGCATGCATAAGAAATTTGGTGAAAATAATGAGGTTTATTGGTGATTTCCACATTCATACAATTGCAAGTGGAGATGCTTTTGGTACCATCAGGGAAATTGTAGAGGTTGCAAAGAAAAAGGGATTGAAATGTATAGCGATTACTGACCACGGACCCAAAATGGAAGCATCAGCACATTATTACTACTTTGAGAGCTTAGCAGTTAATGTTCAAGAAGACTCTGGTATAATCATATACCCAGGTGTTGAGGGTAATATAATTGATGTTGAAGGAACTATGGATTTACCCGATCCTACACTTAATAGGCTTAAGTTTATTAAGTGCTCCTTTCATCCCTTCTCATGGGAAGATAGAGGAATTGATGAAAATACAAGAGCCTTAAAATCATGCTTACTAAGATACGATGTAAAGTCAGTAGCACATTTAAATTATCCTTTTTATCCAATAAATATAGATAAACTCATACCTGTACTATTAGAAAAGCATGTTGCCATAGAGATAAATGATAAAGCCCTCTCTAAAGATAGAGACAATTGGCAGAAATTCAAGGAAATGGTGCTAAAATGCAAGGAAAGAGGAGTAAAATTTCTTGT
>DAOUQG010000218.1 GCA_030625765.1 Thermohalobacteraceae bacterium
ATAATTTCTCTTGAGTAAAGGTCACAGAGAGTATTCTCAAAGTGATTTGAGTGACCCTTTACCCATTGAAATTCGATGTATTTATTTTCAGTTAATTTATCAAATATCATCCAATTTTCAATATTTTTTACTTCTTCACCATTAGCTGTTTTCCAATCATTAAGCTTCCAGTACATAATCCATTCAGTAAGCCCTTTTCGAACGTAGATACTGTCACTAATTATTCTAATAAAATCAACACTTTCTAATAGCTTTAGTCCTTTGATGGCAGCTTGCAGCTCTGTTTGACAACTTCCTTTTTCAACGATTTTTTCAGAGTGCTGTCTATATTTTCCATCTAAGTCTTTTATAATGATAGTATATGCACCAATTTTGTTTTTTTCTGAGAAACTACCATCAATGTATAACTTATATATTTTGGTTTTACCTTTTTTACTAACTACATAACTTGCATTCTTATTATTCCTTCTATCCAAAACTACAATTTTGATTTTATCGTTAAAGGCAGCTACATTCTTTTTATCTCTAAATACAAAAACCAGTTTAAATCCTACAAAGTATGTATCAATCCTTTTATTATGCAAAAGCTTCCTAAGCTG
The DNA here is from genome assembly GCA_030625765.1 of Thermohalobacteraceae bacterium. Lineage (GTDB taxonomy): Bacteria > Bacillota > Clostridia > Tissierellales > VENL01 > DAOUQG01. The sequence goes on from DAOUQG010000218.1 coordinate 600, forward strand.
ATATTCATTTTTATGCAAATATTTTGATAGGTTGTTTTCGTCTATGAATGTTAGCTGTTTTGTATAAGGATTGAATGAAATATTTGCATTTTCAATGTTATTGTTAATTCTTATAAAGAATGTATCATTTTCTCTATTTGTAATTTCCATTGAAAAAACTAGCATTTGCATAAATAAAACTCCTCTAATATTTAGTATTTTAAATATAGTATATCAGATATTTTTCAAAACAGTGATATGGTTTTAGTAATTGACATCAATGACCATATCAAGGAGACGTCAGATTGTTCTCAAGCAGTTAAAATATTCAAGAGCGAGTTTGCAAAAAACTATCTCCTTTAAGATAATCTCCTTTTGGAGTTCTATGAAATAATTGTCATCCAAGTTTTCCTCAAATAATTTTACTTATATCAATAAATTAATTATAATTACTTTATAAAAGTTAATCAACAACTAAAAGAATTGGAGGTTATAGTGTGGTACTTATATATTACTTACTATCGTTAGTTTCTGGATTTGCCTTGACCTTACAGGTTGGTCTAAATGGAAAACTTCGTTCTAAAATAGGAGATCCTATACTATCATCCCTTATTAGCTTTGGTGTAGGCACTCTAGGACTTGCAATAGTATTTTTCTTTATTGTATTAAATAATTCTAGTTCATTACCAACTGCTAATAATATTAAGAATACAAGTTGGTGGATGTTCTTAGGAGGATTATTTGGAGCATTTTATATATTTACAACCATATTCGCTTCTCCTAAGATTGGATTTGCTAATATGTTTAGTCTTGTTATATGTGGTCAAATAATTCTTGCTGTTATATTTGACCATTTTGGATTATTGGGTAATCAAGTTCATTTGCTAACACCACTTAGAACCCTAGGGATTATTTTATTAGTCTTAGGTGTTTATATTATTCAAACGCATTAGCTAGAAATTTATATTTAAATGTTAATTCCCAAATATCTTTATAGAAAAAAAAAGCTAAACTACTTGGAAAAACATCAGCTCAAAGCGAAATTGAATTAGTATGTTGTTGTTCAAGAATAAGTCTTGTGGACAAAATATCAATAGTTCATAAAAAGTTAACTAAGCTTATTCCATATCTATAGAAGTCTACATTACATATGGTACGGTTCACTCTACGTCTTAAACTTCAATTTTAATTTTCATGCTAAAAAAACCTCCTGACAAAATTACTGCCAGAAGGTTCTTTTTCATTTATTACTTATATTATCAATTGCAAACACTGTTTGATTTTTTAAGATTATCATTAGATGTCAAGTATTTATCCCTTTCACCTATTTCATTTGCACTAATATTCTCAAACAGTTCCTTTAAAGATTTATCCTTACAATAAATCATTGTCCCTGATGAGTAATAAGAATATGTCATTGAAGCTTGTGAACTTTTTCAATCATTTTTCTAAATTCAGTACGAGTCATGACATGTCCGTTTATATATATCATCTTCTAAAAGGCAAAGCTCAGACCTATGTTTACAGTTATCATTAACTATAATAGTCATATCTATATCAGACTTTTCCCAATCCTGGTCATAAGAAAGGCTTCCCATTATAATTATTGCAAGGACATTAATATCGTTTTTTAATCTTTCACATAAAGTTTCAACTGCCCTCATATATCGTTTCTGCAAGTCACTATTAGCAAAACTAACTTTCCAGAAATCAGTGGGTATAGCATGTGTATTCAACTTTCTATAGGCATTTAGAGTAATATCAAATATTCTCTTGAATGCTCTTGAAAATGTTTCATGAGAGTTAAATCCATAATCTAATGCTATATCCACTATCTTCTTATCTGTTTCTATTATTTCTCCTGCTGCTACAGACAATTTTCTCTTTCTTATGTAATCTGTAACAGGTATCCCTACTATGGATTGAAATACCCTATGGAAATGATGTGTAGAGTAGAAACATAATGCTGATAATTCTTCGAGTGAAATATCCTCTTTTACATGTTCTTCAATATAATCCAGTGTTTTCTGTAACTTATTATAATAATCAGACATGTTTCATCACCATCCTTTAAAAACAGTATATCATATAATATTTTACTATTCTTGATAATGTTTGATATATTGTAAAACCCTTGTATCTACTAGTGTTAAGTACTCATCTGCATAGTATATGACGTTCAATTACCTCATCAATCGATTAGGAATAAAATACTACCTAGTTATATTCAATAACAAAATAAAATCTAAATATTATTTTGAATTACTACATATAGTTTAAAGAATATTGTGTTTCGCTTTAAACTAGTATATTCTAACAATCTCTTAGTTTTCATAAGATATATGTAAGGAGGAGATTAAATGGTTATATACAAGAAGGATATTATTAAAGTTTTCATAGTTATTATTGTAATAATAGGTTTGTTATCAGTTTTTATAAATATCTTTAAGGATGATTCGAAATCTTTTCATATTGGAGGTTTCTTACATAAAAGTTATGAACAATACGAGAAAGCAGAGTTAATAAAGCAAGTACTTACCACAAATTATGACTTTAATGAAGAGAGATTTCAGAGACCTTCTAAACAACCAACATTAAGATTAAAATATAATATTAAGAGTAGTACAGATTTTGATAGATGGTACGAGTGTGTGAGAATTTCTCAACATAATTCTCATTAAATTACTCATTTTCAATAATCATCAATAAAGTGGCATAAATGAAAATATAATTCCATTTTATGCCACTAAAGCTACATCTTTAACCAAATAACTACCCCTTAACCGTGCTATTTCTTGTATTAATTTCTTAACACTAACTATATTTATCACTCTTTTCAAATTATAAGCAAGTAAAACTAGAGCTGTTTCTGCTCTTACTGATGACAACCCTCTTGTTAAAAAGTATCCTGCATTCATGCTCCGTTTTATTGTTCCAAACGGATGTTCAACTATCATCTGTCTTTGGAGATATTTGTCCATGTTTTCTTTTGTCCTAGCATCAACTATGTCTAAGAAATCTTGATGTTTACTTCTGTTTATTTCTCTCCCTTTCTTAGATGTAGTACATCTTTCTCTACTTTTGCAATTTTGACATGCTTTATAATTTTTGTATCTTATTCGTTTTGGGTTTTCTTTTCTATGTTTTGCTCTATGTAATTCTTGTCCCTCTGGACATATATAGATATCTTTTTCTTTATCATATTTGAATTTATCGCCATAAAATTCTCTGTCTCCTGTTGCATTCGATTGAGCTTGTTTTGTCACATAGGTTATTGTTTTATTTTTATGGCATTTTTTTAAATCTTCGCCCTGATAGTATCCTTTATCTGCTAAAGCTTCTATTTCTTTTTTTGAAAAACTTCTTTTGCTTTTTCAGCCATACTATTCAAATTTCCTTGATTAGCAGCTTTATTTGTTACATCATATGCTGCTATTAGTTTATGTTTTTAATCTACTGCTATTTGTATATTATAGCTTACTTCTGTACCATTGTTTTTATTGTCCATAAGTCTTGAGTCTGGATCTACCGTAGAAATTTCATTTTCTTCGCTTTCTGCTAACTTATTTTGCATTGACTCATAATTCTCTTTACGTTCTTTTAGTATGTTTATTTTTTTCTGTATTTCTTCTGTACTATATCTATGATTTGATGCTTCTATTTTGTCATTGTTTTCTAACATATCAAAGTATTCTTTTGTTTTTTCTTCTATATATTTAAGTTGCCTTTTTATTTTCTTTTCGCTAAAGTTATTACGTTTTGAATTAGAAGCTTTTATCTTTGTTCCATCTACAGCTATTAGTTTTTCTCCAAATAGATTTAGTTGTTTACATAGTAAAGTAAAATCTTTAAAGATTTTTTCAATCTGCTCTTTGTTTTCTTTTCTAAAATCAGCTATTGTCTTAAAATCAGGTTTTAATCCTCTTAATAACCAAATTACTTCTATATTAACATACGTTTCTCTTTCTAATCTTCTTGATGACCTTGTTGCATGTGTATATCCGTATAAGTACAATTTCATTACATCACCTGGATAATATCCTGATGCTCCCTTACGATATTCTTCTGATTTTGTGAATCCTAATTCCTTAAAATCTATTGTATCAACATAAGCATCTATCACTCTTACAGGATTATTACTATCTATGTAGTCATCTATATATTCTGGGAACATCATTTTTTGATTTCTATC
>DAOUQG010000016.1 GCA_030625765.1 Thermohalobacteraceae bacterium
GTAATAGCCAAAGTGATAGTAGTATAATCTGATAATGTAGTCACTAAAAGCTTTAAGATTTGAATAACATTCCTTCCGTTTAATAATGATAATAATGTAGCGCCTATCATTAATGAGTACCCAATGCTAACTTTTTTGTTAACTAAAAATAATATCACTATTATTGATGTTATTAAAGTAAAAAATACCATAATTATAACTCCTTCTCTATTATTTTTAATCATAAATAACGGGGACGGTTCTGGTGATATGTTAGGATTGTGTTTACAACCAACTAAGTTTTAACAACAATGCCATATAGCACCATATAATCTCTTGTTCTTCTACATAGTTATATCATAGATTTTTTAATAATGAAACTATTTTCACTTCAAAAATCATAGTACATACTTGAAAAGCAATTGTTTATCCGATAGAATAATTTAACTATTAAATTTGTAATAACGATTTAACTAGGCTATAATATAATAACGCTAAATTCTATATCCAAATAGAGGGAGTGAATGATATGAGAAATATTAAGCTAATAATACAATATGATGGTACTAAATATAAAGGCTGGCAACGTCTTAAGAATACTGATAATACTATACAAGAAAAAATTGAGAAGACTCTTTCTATGATTGTAAATGAGGATATAAAAATCATTGGGTCAGGAAGAACAGATGCAGGAGTTCATGCATTTGGACAGGTTGCAAATTTTAATACAAGTTCAAAGATAAATGTAGAAGAATTACATAATTATTTAAATACTTATCTTCCACAGGATATAGTTGTACTCAAAGCGAAAGAAGTAGATGAACGATTTCACTCAAGATATAATGCTGTTTCTAAAACATATTTGTATAAAATATGGAACAACAAAAACTCTAACCCTTTTTTAAGGAAATACTCCGAGCATATAATTGATAGATTGGACGTTAAAACTATGAAAGAAGCTTCTAGTTTGTTGATAGGTGAGCATGATTTTACTAGTTTTTGTACTACTAAATCTAAGAAAAAATCCAAAGAGAGAAAGATATATTCGATTGATATTAAGCGAAATGATAAAATAATAGAAATAAAGGTTATTGGGAATGGTTTTTTACACAATATGGTAAGAATTATAGTGGGAACTCTTTTGGAGGTAGGAAAAGGTAATATCAAGCCTGAATATGTAAAAGAAATTTTAAATAAAAAAAACAGGTCCTTTGCAGGACCTACAGTTTCAGCAAAAGGGTTGTATCTAGTGGAGGTTGAATATTAATCTGAAATAAGCTCCAGCTTATTTCTCTTCTAAAATTCTCGCCATATGAACTCCAGAACACGAAGCCATCATTAGACCTCGAGTTAAGCCACATCCATCACCTAGAAAATGTAGATTTTCAATATTTGCATTAAAGCTATTATCTAAAATCACTTTGTTTGAATAAAATTTTATTTCAGGTCCATATAACAATGTTTCAGGACTAGCAAACCCAGGAACGATAACATCCATTGCTTGAATAAAATTTATTATGTTCATCATAGGTCTATAAGGAATTGCTGATGTAAGATCACCTGCTACAGCATCTTTAAGAGTTGGTGTTACATTAGACTCTGACAATTCTTTTTGCCATGTCCTTTTGCCATCCATAATATCACCATATCTTTGAACCAATATTTTGTTATCTCCAAGCATATTTACGAGCATTGCAACTTTTCTACCATATTCAATAGGCTGATTGAATGGATATTCAAAGTTGTGAGAGCTTAATATTGCCAAATTAGTATTACTGGTTTTCTTTCTTTTGTATGAGTGACCATTTACAATTGCTAGACGGTTATCGTATCTTTCTTCAGCAACATAGCCACTAGGATTTTGACAGAAGGTACGAACCTTATCCTTAAATGGCTTAGGATGTCCTATCAGTTTACCTTCATACAGAATATCATTTATTTCTTTCATTATTTCATCTCTAACCTCAACTCTTACACCTATGTCTACTGTTCCAGCTCTATGATTTATATTATGCTTTAAACACATTCTTTTGAGCCAATCTGCACCCTTTCTTCCAACACATAGAACAACCTTATCTGCATATATTTTTTCTGTATTTTCAATATTGCCATTATTAAAATCGTGTGAATTTAATACTTTTACTCCTTTAATACAATTATTTTCAATGATCAAATTCTCAACCAATAGATTATCTCTAAGCTCAATACCTGAATCAATAATATAATCTTGAATTTCCTTAAATATCTCATGTGCTTTCTCTGTACCCAGATGCCTTATAGGACATACAACAAGCTTCAAATTTGCTTTAATCGCTTTCCGTCTTATTTCTTGTACAGATTCTTCATTTTTAATTCCCTCAATATTTTTATCGGCTCCAAATTTTAGGTAGATATCATCTACGTATCTAATTAGCGATTTGGTTTTGTCATAACCAACATATTTTGGTAATTCACCACCAATTTCAGTGTTCAAGCTTAATTTACCATCAGAAAAGGCACCTGCACCAGAAACACCTGTAGTAATGTTGCAATAGGGTTTACAATCAACACAATGATTAGTGATTTCCTTTGGACAATTTCTATCTTCTACCCTTTTTCCTTTTTCAATAAGTAAAATCTTTTTATTACTATTTAGCTTTATTAGTTCTAAAGCAGTAAACAATCCAGATGGTCCTGCACCGACAATTATAACATCATATTTCATAGTATTAATCCCACCTTATATTTGTATTTACTATATAATAATATCATAAATAGAAAATATTATATGCATACAAAAAAATGTCCAAAATATAGTTATCAAAACAAAAAGAGGTATTTGTGTTAAATGATCAAGATATCATGACAGCATATGTAAAATTGTGATAAAATAAAATCAAACATATGTCAAAAACTTAATATTATTTTGAAAATTGACGTAAGAAAGGAGGGAAGGAGTTATGAAATTAATTAACGATAGGTATAAGCTTATCAATATAGTTGATAGAGATGATTTTGGTGTAACATATGTTGCATCTGATTTTTTCAAGGATAATGAGAAAATTCTTTTAAAAATATTACATAAAGAACTATCCAAAAGCAATTTGATAAATGATTTTATTGATGAGTTTAAAACTATAGTTTCTATTAAGCATAAATATATTCTTAGCAATAATAATTTTGATATTATTAAAAAAGTTAATACTACTGAGATAGATAGTTTACAGTATTTTTATACTACAGATATTATTGAGGGTGAGTTATTAGATTATAAGAGTTTATCTGATAAAGAAATAAATGACGTGTTTTTAAAAATTTGTTATGCACTGAATTATCTCCATTTTCGGGGAATTACATATAAATATTTAAATTTTGAGAATTTCTTAATATTTAAGAATTCAGACGGAATAAATGTAAAATTAAAGGACATAGCGTATATATATCAATATGGCAATGATATTAATAGGATTGATAGATTTAATAAAAAATTTATAGCTCCTGAAGTGAATTTTAAAAACCAATTTGGGTTTGCTTCTGATATTTATTCATTAGGCCTTCTCTTATATTATCTATATAATAAGATTGATTATGAAGAATATGAAATTGAAATGTCCATTTTAGAATCTAGTAGAAATGAAATTAATGAAATAATCCTAAAGATGACAGCATTAAACTTAGATGATAGATATAAAAGTATTCCAGATTTTATGAGTGATTTTGAAAAGTATTTTAACATTAAATATGAGTTTAATGATAAAGAATATTATGAAAGATTGAATTTTAATACTAAGTTAATTAGTAGAGAACAAGAAATAGATAAATCGCTAAAAATTATTAGAGATAAACTTGAAGGGAAAACATGCTTGAATAGTCTCTTTATTCATGGAGAAGAGGGTATAGGAAAAAGTAGATTTATTAAAGAGCTTTCTTTTCTTTTACGGATGCAAAGGGTTAATATATGCAATATTGTATTAAACAAGGATAATATCACTAGTTATCATACATTTAAGGAAATAATTAAATGTATAATTAGAAATCTAAATGTTAATTCAGATTTAATAAATAAATATGGAGATGAATTAGCTAAAATATTACCTAGCTTTGCAGAAAAATGGAATATAATTTCTTCGAAAGCTTTAGGCGGGGAAATGGAAGCATTAAGACTAAATAATAGGATATATAATTTCATATGTGATTATGCTTCTAAGAATTCGTTAGTGGTTTTTATTGATAACGTACAATATGCAAATAAAAATGATATTGAAATATTACGTGATTTGATTATGAAAAAAAATGACATACCTTTGTTTGTAGTTTGCACTTATCGAGACAATGAAATAATTGATAATGAGTATATAAAAATGTGGGAAAAAGAAAATAACATAGAACATATTCAAATTAAGAAATTTGATATTGATAGCACTTCACAATTTATGCAATACATACTTGGTACAGGCAGAAAACCATTGAAGGAATCAGCAGAAGTATTATATGAAGAAACAGCTGGGAACCCAGGCTATATAGAAGAGATTGTTAGAAATTTATATTTAAAAAAACTTATTTATATAAGTGACAATAGAATATGGTTTGTAAAGGCAGACTCAATGAGCGATTTGCATTTTCCAGCAAATGTAGATAGTGCAGTTTTAAGTACTATAAATGAATTTGATTCTTCTACCAAAAAGGTTTTAGATGTCTTATCCACTTTTAACATAGAAGTTAGTTTTGAAGTTCTAAAGAGTTTTATAGAGATAGAAGAAAATGAATTAAGTGAAATATTATCAAAATTAACTGAGTTAAAGATTGTAAATGATAACAGCATAAACTGGGTAAAAAAATATGAGATATTTAATACTCGAGAAAAAAAGAGCGTTTACAGTAAAATTGATAATAAACAAAAAATATACTACCATAATCAGATAGCTGAGATGCTTGAGAAATATTGTCAAGAAGATTGCACTTTGAAGGATGAATTAATATATCATTTAGTAAAAAGTCAAAATTATGAGAAAGCTTTAGAGTACTGTCATATTATAGCTCAAGAAATGAAGAGTTTAAATCTTATTGATCAGGCTTTAGCTTATTATGATAAAGCTGTAGATGTAATGAGTAATATCGATGATAAAAAACTGCTATTTGAAATTATGGTAGAAATCGGGAAAAGCTATGAATATATTGATAATATGGATAGAGCATATGAATATTTTGAAAAGGCTCTAAATATTGCATTAGTTTCAGACGATAAGAAAGCAATAATAGATAGTAAAAACTTACTTGTTGAAAAATATATAAATCAAAATGAAAAAGCTAAAGCTGAAAAAATGATTCAAGAATCTATTCAACTAAGTAAAGATATTGATTATTTCAAAGGTGAGTTAGATGCTATATTAAACAAGTTACTTTTATTTATCAATATGAAATATGATATGGAGAAGTTCAAGGAGTTATATGAGTTCTATTTATACAATGATTATGTTAAAAATAACCCATATTACAAAGGATTATTTCTATTAGTGAATATAGAATATTTTTACAATACTGGTCAGATAGATAAACTATTTACGATTGCTAAAGAATGCTATGTATGCTTTATGCGGGCTAATGCTCATGCTAAAGCAGCAATTCCTTTAGGTTATATTGGAATATATTATACTCGTAAAAGAAATTATCCAAAAGCTAGGGAGTATTACGAAAGAGCATTAGAGATAAAAAAGGAAAAAAACAGCTTAAGATGGAGAATAAAATTCCTAATTTACATTAGTTCTTCGTATGGTTTAGAAGGAAATTATAAAAAAGCAATTGAACATTTTGAATATGCGCTTGCTGAGGCAGATGAAATAGGATATACAGGAGATAGAACGGTTATTTATTACTATCTGCTCAAATTACATTGCTTTTTATGTCAATATGATGATGCATATTTTTATCTTAAGAAGATTGTAAATGCATATGAAAACTTTTGTTGTGGAGATGATAAAAATTCTTCATATTATTTTGGTCATATAAACTATTATTTACATATTGAAAATTATTACTTAGCACAAGAATGGTTTAGTAAAGTAAGAGAAGTCTTAAATGAAATGCCTAAACATTTTAAAGCAGTGTATCAAGTGAAGTACTTATATTTAACTTATTATATGAAAAAAGATATTACTATTGCTGATATTACTGAAATTTTGAATAGTCATCCAGATACTGTTTACCTACGCTTTACTAGAGATGCACTACTAGATATAGCTTTAAAATTATCTAAGGAAAATAACATTAATTCTGCACTAGAAATAATAAAATTTGATGAAAAATATGAAGATAAACACAATAACGAAATTCTCAAGGTTAAGAAATCATTTATATTAGGCTTTAAAGAAAACAACAAAGTTGAATTCTATCAGGATTTATTAGAAAAAATCAAAGAAAACGATATGCTAGAATATTATTGGACAACCTCTGATATCTTAGGTGATGAGTATTATAAGAGAGGTAACTATTATAAGGCACTAAATTATTACGTTACTTCATTTGATGTATTGAAAAGATTAACATATAGGTTGCCAAAAGAATACAGAGAGAATTATTTGTATAGTAGTAAATCAAAACTGCTGATTAAGGGAAAGATTATTACAATAATTAATGATATTTGTAATAATAATATTAGTAGAATTATATATAATTCAAGTAGAAATTTTAGTAGTGTTAATGAATATTTTGATTTAACAAACATTAAAGAATTTTTCAATAATGAGAAGATTTTAGATGCAATATATGATGAATACAAAAAGAAATTCTCCATAGAATTAGTAAAGATAGATGATTTGATTCAGAATTTAGGGTTTGATCCAATATATAATATTAAGCTTACCTTAGATTATTGCTCATTATTATCCTTTGCAGATAGAGCTTGTTTATATCTTGTAGATGAAGAACATAAGATCATCAAGACAATATCATCAGAAAATAGAAATGATATACCCGATATTTCAAATATTATAAACAATAATTCACAAAAAGCTATATTGTATAACTATACTTTTGAAAAAGATGATCTTATTAATAAAAATCAAGAGGGGGATATTAAAGCATATATTTGTATTCCAATTAAGAAGTCAAGGAATAAGGATTATGAAAAAAAAGACAGAAGGAAGCGTAACTATTTTGAAAAAAGAAGAATAGTAGGTTACTTATATCTAGATACCAACATGTTAATAAACAACTTTAAACACGAGACGCTTGAAAAATGTAGAGGCCTAGCTAATTTAGTGAGTACATTAATTGAGAACTATAAACTAAGCATAACATCTACTATGGATAATTTAACAGGGTTATATCTAAGAAATTATTTTGATGATATGCTTAATAATGAATTCAATTATTCTAAAATTAACAAAAAAAGCTTTTCTATTATTATGGGAGACATAGATAATTTCAAGTATATAAATGATACATATGGTCATGTTGCTGGAGATGAGGCACTAGTATTAATTGCAAATACAATAAAGAAGAATACTAGAAAAACAGATTTGGTAGGTAGATATGGAGGAGAAGAATTCATAATATTACTACCAAATTCAGATCAAAAAGAAGCATTTCAGGTATGTGAGAAAATTAGACATAAAATTGAACAAATTGATTTTTTAGATAATAAAATATCTTTATCATTAAGCCTGGGAATAGCTACATTTCCTAATCATGGACAGACTAAGGAAGAGCTAGTTGAAAAAGCAGATCAAGCAATGTATTATTCAAAGGATACAGGAAAGAACAAAACTATCATTTGGAATGATACTATCGTAAGTAGTAAAAGAAGACTACATAATAAGCTAACAGGGATAATTACAGGTAATATTTCAAATGATAATAGAAAAGTAGAAGCAATAATCAATATAATCTCTCTCTTAAAAAAAGATATGGACAAAAAAAACAAATTATACAATGCGTTAAAACAAATAAATCATGAGTGTGAAGCGGAAAATAGTGCAATTTTTGAAATTAACAATTCAGAAATAGAAGCAATCTATGCTGTAGAAAGATCGAAAAAGGGTCTTATAAGTAAGTTTGATTATAACAAGAACATTATTAAGGAGTATATTGATAAGGATGAGGGAGACTATTTCATTGACTGGAGTAATGGGGCAGAAATCAGCTCTATTACTGATACGCCTAATTGGATGTCAATAATAATTGTTCCGTTAGTAGAAAGTGGAGTTAAGAAAGGTATATTAATGCTTCAGGTACCGATTAGTGAGCGTGAATTTGGAGTAGAAACTTATAATTTTGTTGACTCAATAAACAGTATTATTGCATCAATGCTTTAGTCTGAAAGAAATTGATTTTAATGTGGTGTTAAGGATTTAGACAATTACCCTCCCTGCTCAGATATACAGCACTTATTATGATTGAATTCAAGGAAATAAGTGCTGTATATGATTCGCGAATCGGGTAATCATCTAAATCCAAGTGTCATTGCTTTCATAACATTTCGTGTTTGAGTGTGCCAAAACATGATTATTAGTCTGAAAATTAAAACAGAAAAAAAGCTATAGCTATACCTGCGTTATTATTAATGTAGGTATTTTTTTAAATTTTCATAAACAGAAAAGACATCAAAATATCTTGACATATGAACGAGCGTTCACTATAATAAATGGTATTATTAGTAAGAATAGTAATATGGAGTGAGAATTATATGGAACAATTTAATGAGACAAAAAAGAAAATATTGGATGCATCTCTTGAGTTGTTTTCTAGAAATGGTTTTAATGCAACATCTGTCAGACAGATTGCAAGAGAAGTTGGAGTAAGAGAAAGTGCAATATATAATCATTTCAAAGGAAAAGATGATATTATTCAAACTTTGATATATGTTTATGGGATTGGCAAAACAAAAAGTTGTATTGAAAAATTGAAGAATGACAATAGACTTATTAGTGATCCATATATTTTTTTAAAGGAAGTTGCTACAAATGAAATATTGAAGCTTATATGCAATGATGAATCTAACAAATTCAAGAAAATTATGATTATGGAAATGTTCTGTGTGGAAAATGCTAGGCATATAATTGAGAGGGATATTTTTGGACAAGCTAGAACACTTTTAAAGGAAATTTTCGAATTTATGATAGAGAAAAAATTAATAAAATGGTATAATCCTTTATTACTAGCGAACGAATTTTTAGCTCCTTTTGGATTGATTAGCTTAGAGTATTTGATAACATGTTCTGCGGAATTAGATATGGAATACCTAAAGAAACAGATAGAAGGGCATATCGATTTCTTTTGGGGTACAGTTAAAAATGATGAATAAGAAATGAAAAATAGTCATGTGCAGAATTATTTATGTATTTTTTGGGGGTGAAATAATGTATAAAGTATTGAATATTGGTTTAGATATTGGTTCGACTACTGTTAAAATGGTTGCTATGGATGAAAATGTTAATATTGTCTATAAAAAATATTTGAGACATTATTCGGATATTAAAAATACTGTTATTTCTATTTTTGAAGATGCTAGATCAATATTATTAAATAACTCTATGACTGTAATGATTACTGGTTCAGGAGGTTTTGAGATATCAAGTAAACTTGGATTTTCGTTTATTCAAGAGGTAATTGCTTGCACTAATGCTGTAGAAGAGTATGTTCCTGATACTGACGTGGCTATTGAACTAGGAGGAGAAGATGCAAAAATTACATACTTTGGGGAGTCTGTTGAGCAGAGAATGAATGGTACGTGTGCAGGAGGTACTGGAGCTTTTATTGATCAAATGGCATTATTATTGCAGACTAATGCTTCAGGATTAAATAATCTTGCTAAGAACTATAATCAAATTTATCCAATAGCTTCAAGATGTGGAGTCTTTGCTAAAACTGACATTCAGCCTCTACTTAATGAGGGTGCAGCTAAAGAAGATATAGCAGTTTCTGTGTTACAGGCAGTTGTAAACCAAACTATAAGTGGGCTTGCACAGGGGAAACCAATAAGAGGTAATGTTGCATTCTTAGGTGGACCATTATATTTCATGTCTGAGCTTAGGAAAAGATTTATTGAGACACTAAAATTAGAGGATAAGAACATCATATTTCCTAAAAATTCACAGTTTTACGTAGCAATTGGTGCTGCACTATATTCAAGGAATCAAGAACCGCAACTGTTTGAACATATATATAGTAAAATTTATGCAATCAATGATTTTAAAAATGAAGAAAATAATGAGATTGATTCTCTATTTGCAACTGATAGAAATTATAAAGATTTTAAAAAAAGACATTCAAAGCACAGGGTTAAGCGAAATGATATAGATAATTATAAAGGTAAAGCCTTTCTTGGAATAGATGCAGGTTCTACTACTACTAAATTAGCATTAATAGATGAAGAAGGAGCATTGTTATATTCTTATTATGGAAGTAATATGGGAAATCCATTACACTCCACTGTAAAAGCTCTAAAAGATTTATTTAGTAAAATGAATAAAGATATATATATAGTAAATTCTACAGTAACAGGATATGGAGAGCATTTAATTAGATCTGCTCTAAAAATAGATGTAGGAGAAATTGAAACTGTAGCTCATTATAAAGCTGCCGACTTTTTTTTACCAGGAGTTGATTTTGTTTTAGATATTGGCGGGCAGGATATGAAGAGTTTAAGGATACATGATGGTGTTATTGATTCAATCATGTTAAATGAGGCTTGTTCATCAGGCTGTGGTTCATTTATAGAAACATTTGCAAAGTCCTTAAATATTGATGTAAAAGATTTTGCTAATCACGGAATTAAGTCTACAAAGCCTGTTGATTTAGGAACGAGATGTACAGTTTTTATGAATTCAAAAGTTAAACAGGCTCAAAAGGAAGGTGCAACTGTTAATGATATTTCAGCTGGAATATCAACTTCTGTAATAAAAAATGCGTTGTTTAAGGTTATAAGACTTCGTAGTCCAGAGGATTTAGGGAAAAAGATAGTTGTCCAAGGGGGAACTTTTTATAATGATGCAGTTTTAAGAGCATTAGAAAAGATTTCAGGTAGAGAAGTGGTTCGTCCAGACATTGCAGGAATTATGGGAGCGTTTGGAGCTGCTTTAATAGCCAAAGAAAGGGCTACGGATGACCAAACCACTTCTATGTTACAAGGTAATATGTTAGATGAGTTTTCAAATAGTACATCTATGAGACGTTGTGGACTATGTGGCAACAATTGCTTGCTGACAATAAATCATTTCTCGGATGGACGAGAATTTATTTCTGGAAATAGATGTGAAAAAGGAACGGGTAAAGAAAAAACTAATAATAATGCTCCAAATCTTTATGAGTATAAATATAAAAGAGTATTTGATTACATACCAATTTCTGAATCAGAAGCTACAAGAGGAATTATTGGATTACCAAGAGTATTAAATATGTATGAGGACTATCCATTTTGGTTTACTCTGTTTACAGAATTAGGATATCGGGTTCAAATTTCAAAACGTTCATCAAAGAAGATATACGAGCTTGGAATGGAAACAATTCCTTCAGAATCAGTATGTTATCCAGCAAAGCTTGTTCATGGACATATCACTGATTTGATAAATAGGGGAGTTAAGAAAATATTCTATCCTTGCATACCGTTTAATATACAAGAGGATGAAAATGCAGGCAATCATTTTAACTGCCCAATTGTTACTTCTTACCCAGAGACAATAAATGCAAATATAGACGATCTTAGAGAAGGAGATATTAAGTTTTACATACCTTTTTTACCTATAGACAACCCTAAAAGAATGATTTTAAGGCTTACTGAAGAATTGAAGTGTGAAAATATTTCTTGTGATGAAATACAAAAAGCTGTTAGTAAAGCGTATGAAGAATTAGAAAATTTTAAAAAAGACGTAAGAAATAAGGGAGAAGAAATTTTAAGATATATCGAAAAAAATAACATAAAAGGAATAGTATTGGCGGGTAGACCATATCATCTAGACCCAGAAATAAATCATGGCATTCCTGAAATGATTAATTCTTACAATCTAGCAGTTTTAACCGAAGATTCTATCAGCCATATTACTAAGCCTGAACGTCCATTGCGAGTTATTGATCAGTGGATGTATCATACAAGGCTATATGCTGCTGCTACCTTTGTAGCTAAGAATAATAATCTTGAATTAGTTCAGTTAAATTCTTTTGGATGTGGGTTAGATGCTGTAACTACTGATCAAGTGCAAGAGATTTTAGAACAGCATGGAAAGATTTATACTTTAATTAAGATTGATGAAATCAATAATCTTGGAGCTGTAAGAATTCGAATTAGATCTCTTATTGCAGCAATCAATGAGAGAGATAAAAGAGGCTTTGAACCAAAGAGATTGACAGATGTTACTGAAAGAGTAGTATTTACAAAGGAAATGAAAAATAAACATACAATCCTAGCACCACAAATGTCGCCAATTCATTTTAATTTTTTGAAGACAGCATTTAACAAGTGTGGTTACAAACTTGAGATACTTCCATCTGTTGATAGAGCGGCTATTGATGAAGGCTTACGATATGTAAATAATGATGCATGCTATCCTTCTATTATTGTTGTAGGTCAAATAATGAAGGCCTTAAAATCAGGAAAATATGATTTAAAAAACACATCAGTAATAATTTCACAGACAGGTGGAGGGTGTAGAGCAACAAATTACATAGCTTTTATCAGAAAAGCTCTTAAGGATGCAGGCATGGAGCATATTCCTGTAATTTCTCTAAGTGCACAAGGCTTAGAAAAAAACCCAGGATTCAAGCTGAATTTTTTATTATTAAATAATTTGCTTATGGCAGCTGTTTATGGTGATTTATTGATGAGAGTCTTATATAAGGTCAGACCTTATGAGAAAATACCTGGATCGGCTAACAAGCTTTATAATGATTGGGTAGTCAAGTGTAATGATAGCTTAATAAATGGAGGAAGAAAAGAGTTTAAAGAAAATATATATAGAATAGTTCATGATTTTGATAATCTAGAAATTAATGATGATTTAGTTAAACCTAAGGTTGGAGTTGTAGGAGAAATACTAGTAAAATTCCATCCAACAGCTAATAATAATATAATAGATTTACTTGAAAGTGAAGGCGTTGAAGCTGTAGTTCCTGACTTGATAGACTTTTTCTTATATACTGCATATAATAGCCAATTTAGGTACAAAAAATTATCTGGTAGCTTAAAAGGCTTGATAACCAGTAAAGTAGTTATTAGTTTTATTGAATATTATCGAAATGACATGAAAGTAGCACTAAAACAAAGTATAAGATTTAATAGTCCAAAATCTATAGAAGAATTAGCACAAGCTGCTTCAAGACATTTATCGATAGGCAATCAAACTGGAGAAGGATGGTTCTTAACAGCTGAAATGCTTGAGTTAATTGAAAGTGATGTATATAATATCGTTTGTTTGCAGCCTTTTGCTTGTTTACCAAATCATATTACTGGTAAAGGTATGATAAAAGAATTAAGAAGAGCGTATCCAAAATCTAACATTGCACCTATAGACTATGATCCTGGAGCAAGTGAAGTTAATCAATTAAATAGAATTAAATTAATGCTTTCAGTAGCATTTAAGAATTTGGAGAAAACACAAAAGGATGCAAATAATTACATTGAAAAAGGCGATGAGAAAAAAACAGATGTATTAGTAACAAATTACTAAATTGTTATTTGTTATGTTGTTCACAATTTGTTCATATTTTTGTAATACTATTTGTATAGAATGTTATTAGTATGTAAAGTAAAAAAGATGAAATACTTAAGATGGAGGGGAACCTATGATAGAAGTAAAGGGGTTAACTAAGCGATATGGCAACTTAGTTGCTGCTGATAACTTAAACTTCACTGTAAAAAATGGAGAAATATTAGGTTTTTTAGGGCCTAATGGTGCAGGCAAGTCTACTACAATGAAGATGATGACTGGATTTATGCCATCAACAGAAGGAACAGTACTAATTGACAATTTAGACATTATTGATGATGATAGGAAAGCTAAGAAAAAAATCGGTTATGTACCAGAGCATCCCCCTGTATATAGGGATATGACTGTAACAGAATACTTAAGATTTGTATGTGAGTTAAAAGAGATCCCAAAAAAAGAAAGAAATGAAAACATTAGTTATGCAATTGACAGATTACAATTACAAGATGTAAAGGATAGGTTAATAAGAAATGTATCTAAAGGGTATAGGCAAAGAGTAGGATTAGCGCAAGCAATTATTGGTAGACCAGAGATATTAATTTTAGATGAACCGACAGTAGGACTTGATCCAAAACAAATAATAGAAATGAGAGAATTAATCAGAGAGTTAGGGAAAGATCACACAATTATGATTAGTTCACATATCTTGTTCGAGATAAATCAACTATGTGACAGAGTAATAATAATTGACAAAGGTAAAATAGTTGCTATTGACTCTCCAGAAAATTTATCAAAACGATTAAGCACTTCATCAAGACTTTCTTTGAGAGTAATTGGAGAGAAAGAAAAAATCATTGAGACGATTAAGGAAATACCTGGAGTTCAAAGTGTATCAGTGGAAGGTGAAATTGAACAAGGCTCATATGATTATAATGTATTAGCTGGTACTGATTATGATATAAGGAAAAGATTATTCTTTGATATGGCTAAAGTTGGATATCCGATAATTGAAATGAAGAAAAACGAGCTTACTTTAGAGGAGATTTTCCTTCAATTGACAGGATTAGAAGTAGAGAGTAATGAGAAGGGGGAAAAAGAAGATGAATAAAACCTTAACAATTTTTAAAAGAGAAATGAAATCCTATTTTTATTCACCCCTAGCATATGTTGTTATATCTGTATTTTTAGTGATTACTGGATATACATTTATCACCAACATACTTTTTACTAAAACAACGTTTATGCATGGTGTGTTTGAGAACATGGTAACACTTTTAATTTTTTTAATTCCACTTCTGACAATGGGACTATTAACTGAGGAGAGAAAGCAAGGAATAGACCAACTATTGTTTACATCACCTCTAGGTGTAATTGAGTTTGTAGTAGGAAAGTTTCTATCAGCTTTTGTTGTGTATATTGTTATGTTAATGTTTACATTTTCTTTTCCAGCAGTGTTAGAATATTTTGGAACACCTGATTATGGTTCGATAATTAGTGCTTATATAGGTCTTATATTAGTAGGTGGGGTATTCATTTCAGTAGGATTGTTTGCATCTTCATTAACAGAAAGCCAAGTAATTGCAGGATTAATTTCTTTTGGATTATTACTAGTTTTATGGCTTGTTACATTAATGAAATCAGTTCTTACAGGTACTATAGTAAAGATAATGCATAAAATAGATTTATTTGCTTATTTTTCAGATTTTCAAAATGGGATACTCGATTCAAGAGGAATTATTGTTTATATAAGCTTTACATTTGTATTTTTATTTTTAACAACTAGAGTTATAGATAGAAGACGCTGGAGATAAGGGGGGAGAATATATGAAGAAATTTTTTAACATGAGACGATTAAAATACGGTAGTAATTCCTTAGTATTAATAATATCTGTTATAGGCATAGTAATTTTATTTAATATTTTTGTTTATGGTTATAACTTTAGAATAGATATGACTAAAAATAAATTATATACTTTATCTGACAAAACCGATCAGGTCCTAGAGAATTTGGAGAAAGAAGTAGAAATAATTGGTTTTTTCAAAGAAGACTCAGCATTACTTCCTGATATAGCTGAACTATTGAAGGAGTATAAAAATAAAACAAATAATATCAAATATTCACTTATTGATATGGATTCAAATCCTGTTAAAGCAAGAGCGTATGAAGTAACTGATTATGATACGGTTGTTTTTATGAGTGGAGATAAGATTATAAAAATAAGAAGAAATGATTTCTATGAATTAGATTATAGAACTGTTACGAAGGTTTTTGCCGGAGAAGAGAAGGTTACTCAAGCGATTCTTGATGTTACGCTTGAAAAGCAAAACAAGGCGTATTTGTTACAGGGACATGGTGAATTAGCAGGAGATAATATCCATTGGTTTGAAAGTGCAATAAAAGGTGAAGGATATAATTTAGAATATTTGAACCTTGCTCAGAATAATGGAGTTCCAGAGGATGCAGATTTATTAATAATCGCTGGACCTACTAAAGATTATAGTTTAGATGAACTATGGTATCTGACTCAATATACGGATAATGGTGGAAGAATTTTAGTTTTAATGAGACAATTTTATAATGAAAATGGTATAGTTAATCTCTCAGCTTATATTGAGAGCTTAGGGGTAAAAGTCAATAATGATGTAATAATTGACCCTGAAAGAAATTATTTTAATGATCCAGTAACAATTATTCCACAATACAAAGATCACTCGATAGTAAGAAAATTGCATGAAAATGGTCTATATCTACTAATGCCTGGATCGTTAAGTATAGAAAAAAGTAGATTTGTTACTGAGAATGACACATTTGAACCATTGCTAGAAACTAGTAGCAAGGCATGGGGTGAAACAAATTTATCAGATAATGATATTGAACTTGATGAAAATGACAATAAGGGACCACTCACAGTTGCTGCAGCTATAACTAGGCCAGTAGGATTATTAGGGCAAAAACAGATGAAAGCAGTAGTAATTGGGAATACTGTAATAGCTACGAATGAACTGATTAATGAACAAGGTAATATTGATTTTCTAGTTAATGCTATAAACTATATTCAAGATAAAGAACAATTAATATCTATTAGACCAAAAAATAGGGTAATGGAACCGCTTACTTTACAGGGTAATCAAGGAACACTTTTATATATGATTTTTGTTGTAGCTATTCCAGCAGCAGTCTTTATAACAGGTCTAATAATCTTTATAAGGAGGAGAAGAAGGTGAGAAAGTTTAAAGGAACTATAGCTCTCTTACTGATTTTTATAGTTGTTTTAATATATTATTTTATTGCTCCTGATAAAGATAATACAGTTAATAAGTTTGTTCGTTTGACTGATAAAATTGAGGGAGAGGTTATTGATAAAATTTCTATAAATTCAAATAAAAATCAATATGAAATAATTAACAAAAATGATACTTGGGTTATTAAGTGGAATAAAGAGCATCTTGCAGATCAAGACCTAGTAAATGAAATGGTTGATAAATTATCAAAACTAGAATCGATTGATATTATAGACATTAATAGTGATTCTTTAGATAAATATGGATTAACATCACCTAATTATGAAATAATTATTAATGCAGGCAATAAATCACAGAAAATATTTATTGGTGATATGGTTCCTACTGGTGATTCATATTTTGTCAAACTACCTGATAATGATACTGTATATAAAGTTGGGAAATTTAGGCTGGAAGAATTGCTAAAGCCTATAGATGAATTAAGAACTAAGCAGATTTTTTCAGGCAGTAAAGAGGATATTAGAAAAATCGAAGTTACAAAAAGAGGGGAATCATTTTTGACATTAGTTTATGATGATACATGGAAAATTGTAAATAATGGGAATGAATATGATTTGGAAGATGATCAAGTAAATCAACTTATAGATGATTTAAAAAAGATCAAAGCAACTGACTTTTTTTATGATAAATCAATTTCATTGTCATTCTATGGACTTGATGAACCACCGATAATTACTAATATTATTTATGAGGATAATACTGAAGAAAAGCTAATAATGGGAATTACAGCAGGATTTGGTGAGGTGTATGCAAGAAGAGGAGATTCTGAAACTGTGATTACTGTTCCTTATGAAGATGTAAAATTTTTCAATTATATAACAGTTGGACAATGATAAAAGCGGCCGTTTAAAACGGTCGCTTTATTTTATCCTATTTTGGTTTACTAATGAACATTTGAGTAAACATTAATCCATACTTATCACTTGTCTTGATACCTATACCAATATGAGTAAAATCAGGACTTAAGATGTTTTTTCTATGTCCACTAGAATTCATTAAAGCAGTATGTGCCTTTTCAACAGATGAATTAGCAGCTATATTTTCTCCTGCATGTAGATAATTAATTCCAAAGCTTTTCATCATATCAAATGGACTACCGTAGGTTGGTGAATAGTGACTAAAATAATTGTTATCAACCATGTCTTGAGATTTTATTCTAGCAACTCTAGTTACCTCTAAATCAACCTTTAATGCTGACAAACCATTCTTTGTTCGCTCAGAATTAACTAACTCAAGCATTCGCTGTTCTTGTGAAGTTAATCTTTTAACAGGCTGAGTAGTAGTCCCAGTATTATCTTGTCTAGTTTGTTGTGGTTGGGGCTGATTTGGTTGAGTTTGATCAGGCTGTGGTTGTTGTACATTAGGTTGAGGCTTTTGTGCTGTCTGAGGTCCATCTTTCACAACAGGCTGGCAATTTGCCTGATTTACACAACCTACTTTATTATTATCTAATTGAACAACATACCAATCTCCTACTTGATCCAAAACATTTACAACATCATTTTGCTTTAAGTTTCCAACTACATTAAAATCATCTCCTGCTCCAGACTTAACATTACAGCTGTTTGATAATATTTTTATATTTTGAACTTCTGCCATTTCATATATAGAGGATTCATTTGTTTCAAACGGCTTTTCATTTGGACTTGTACAGGAAATCAAAAGAAAACATAACATTAGTGAAAATATTATATTCTTTTTCATAGTTCACCTCTCAAAGATATATTTTATTCACTAATAGTATTTGTAATATAAATGATTATTATTAAAATAATATAAAAATTAAATCCTGGACAAATTGCTACCAGGATTTTTGTCATCTTGCATATTCTATCCTATTTTTTACAAAATTGATAGTAAAAATAATAAGACTAATATTGTTACAACTGCACCAATAATACTATAAAGAAATTTTTTCTTTATAAAGAAAATTTTAGTCACAATAATCCCTCCTTAAAAAACCTTCAATAGAAAAAGGTTAATAAGTATCTCATATTAATAATTTATTTAATAAAAGTAATATATATGACTCAGTTTAGAAAAAAATGAAAATTTGACAAAAAACTACAAAGTTTACAAAATAACCATGACAGAATTTTCAAAATTTTTTAATAAATAGGCTTGTCATTTTTTACAAAAATGATATAATATAACCAATAATTAATTTTTTGTAACATTTAACATATAATTTAAAAGGAGGTGAATTTTAAATTTTTTAATTTATTTAAAGGGGGTTTTTAAATGGAAAAAAGACAACATTGGGATAGCAGATTAATTTTTATTTTTGCAGCAATAGGTTCAGCTGCAGGGTTAGGAAATGCTTGGAGATTTCCTTATAGAGCTGCAACAAACGGTGGTGGTGCATTTTTAATTCCTTATTTTGTTGCACTAATAACTGCAGGTATTCCGTTATTAATTGCTGAATTTGCAATTGGATACAAGTTTAGAGCTGGAGCTCCAACTGCTCTTGGTAAGGTTAAGAAGGGATGGGAAGCTTTAGGCTGGTGGTCTGTTGGAGTTGGCTTTGTAATTGTAACTTATTATTCTGTAATAATGGCATGGGTATTTGATTACTTATGGTACTCATTATCAACAGCTTGGGGAGATGCTCCTGCAGATTTCTTCTTGAACAAAGTTTTACACATAACTAGTGGTCCTGGTGAATTAGGCGGATTTAGTATTCCTGTACTTATAGGTTTAGTTATTGCTTGGATAGCTGTATATTGGACAATTAGAGATGGAGTAAAATCAGTTGGTAAGGTAGTTAAGTGGACTGTTCCTCTACCAGTTATAATGCTTGGTATTTTAGTAATTAGAGCATTAACGTTAGATGGTGCAGTTGAAGGTATCAGATATTATTTAGATCCTGACTTTTCTAAGCTGTTAGATCCAAAGGTTTGGGCTGGTGCATATGGTCAAATTTTCTTCTCATTAAGTGTTGCCTTTGCTGTTATGATAGCTTATGCGAGCTATCTACCAAAGAAATCAGATATTACTAATAATGCTATTATAACTGCACTTGCTAACTGTGGAATCAGTTTCATGGCTGGTTTCGCTGTATTTGGAACTATGGGATACATGGCTTTACAAAAAGGTGGAACTGTTGCAGACGTTGCTGGTTCTGGTGGAATCGGGTTAGCATTCTGGGTATATCCAGAAGCAATTAGATTATTACCATTTGGAACAGTAATATTTGCTCTCGTATTCTACATTATGCTACTAACTCTTGGTATAGATTCATTCTTCTCAATAATAGAAGGTGTTGTAGCAGGAGTAGCTGACAAATGGCAACTGAATAAGAAGAAAACTACTCGAGTAGTTGTTTTAGCAGGATTTGTACTCAGTTTACTTTTTGCAACTAAAGGTGGTTTACACTGGCTAGACATAGTAGATAAATATATTAATGACTATGGTGTTATAGGAGTTGCATTCTTCGAAGTTATTGCTATAGGGTGGGTATTCAAATCAAAGAAACTACGAGAATTTGTAAATCCAATTTCTGAGCTTAAGCTTGGCGGTTGGTTTGATATATTACTTAAGTTTATAACTCCATTAGCTTTAGGTGGAATCTTAATCTGGAACATAGTTCAAGAAGTTATAGATGTTACGAAAGGAAATTATTATGGAGGTTATCCACTCTGGTCTGTTGCTGTAGGTGGATGGATTGTAGCTGTAGTATTAATAGTAGCTTCATTTATCTTGGCAAAAACAAAAGGAAAAGAAACTTTAGAAGAAGCACCAGAGAAAGAGTAGATAGTTAGTACCTTATTATAAGGGGGAATAATTATGACAATTGGCGCATGGATAATGCTTATATTCGGAATTGTATTCTTATATGGAGGTCTTTTTTGGGCTATTTCAAATGCTAGAAAAAAGGCTGATTAAATAGTGAAAATGTACTTTAAAAAGAGGGTTGCATATGGATGCAACTCTCTTTTATTCTTATTTAAACATATGAAAGTGCATTAAAACTTTACCAAAAGTCTGGATTCAATAAATATGAAACGATTATAAAATATAGAAAAAAAATTATAATTTACAAAATAAATAGTCCCCAAAAAATTACAAACTTCCGTATTACTATAGTGAAATTAAATTAGAAGGAGGAAGGTTTATGAAAAAACTAAAAATTATTTTATCAATAACATTAATGCTTGCTTTGATTTTATCATCTTCACTCATAGGTTTAGCAGATAATAAACACATAGAAAAAGGAAATGATAAGAGTATTGAGAAGGAAGAAAATAAAGATTTAGAAGAAGAAAAAGAAGAATTAAATGAGAAAAAGGAAGAGTTAGAGGAAGAGAAAGAAGAACTTGAAGAGCAATATGAAGAGGCAGTTGAGAATGGAGAATTAGAAGAAGCAGAGGAATTAGAACAGCTAATTATTGAAAAAGAAAATGAAATAAAAGAAATCGAAATGAAAATACAGATATTAGAAGACGAAGACGAAGATGAAGATGAAGATGACGAAGACGAAGATGAAGACGAAGAAGACGAAGATGAAGATGAAGACGAAGAAGACGAAGATGAAGATGAAGACGAAGAAGACGAAGATGAAGATGAAGACGAAGAAGACGAAGATGACGAAGACGAAGACGAAGATGAAGACGAAGAAGACGAAGAAGACGAAGATGACGAAGATGAAGATCATGGAAAAAATGGCAAAAGCAAAGGCAGGGGTCGAGATAAAGAGTGGAAGGAAGCAAACAAGCAATTAGAAGAGCAAAAAGATGAAATTGAAAAGCA
>DAOUQG010000088.1 GCA_030625765.1 Thermohalobacteraceae bacterium
TTGGCTATACTTTTATTAGAATCCATTATTTCAACTCTCCTTTTGTTTTGTGGTGATTACATTTGGAGTGTTGACTTAATGGATTTTTTTAACCCTTTTTAGCCATTCCTACTATGTTGCACTTCATTTTTCAATCCGCCATTTTCTAATTTTATTAAAAAAAAGCTCCGAATTCGGAACTTTTTTAGCTGTTTTTCGCAACTTCAACCAATTTTGAAAATCCTTCAGCATCATGTATAGCCATTTCTGATAACATTTTTCTATTAATATCTATGTTTGCATTCTTAAGTCCATTAATAAACTTACTGTAAGACATTCCATTTAATCTAGCAGCTGCATTGATTCTAGTAATCCAAAGCTTTCTAAAATCTCTCTTTCTTAACTTACGTCCAACATAAGCATATGAAAGTGATTTCATAACAGCTTGATTTGCTGGTCTAAACAGCTTACTCTTAGCACCATAATATCCTTTAGCAAGTTTCAATATTTTTTTATGTTTCTTCTTAGCATTTACTGCTTTTTTTACTCTAGCCATTTGAGTCTACCTCCTTCATCTATGTTTAATCTATTAATATGGTAATAATTTGTTTATTTTTTTCTCGTCAGCCTTACTAACTAATGAAGTGTTTCTTAAATTTCTCTTTTGTTTTGAAGATTTTCTAGATAAGAAGTGACCTCTATAGTTACTATCTCTCTTGAATTTTCCTGTTCCTGTTTTCTTAAATCTTTTAGCTGCTCCTCTATGAGTTTTCATTTTTGGCATTTTGTTTCCTCCTCTCAGATATTACTATTCACCTTTAGGTGCTAAAAACATAATCATATTTCTTCCTTCTAAAGTAGGTTTTTTTTCAATAACTCCAACTTCTGAAGTTCTTTCAGCAAATTTCTCCATCACTACTCTGCCTAGGTCAGTATATCCCATTTGCCTACCTTTAAACCTAATAGACACCTTAACCTTATCTTGATTAATTAAGAATTTAACTGCATTATTTACCTTAACATTTAGATCATGTTCTTCAATAGTAGGACTTAATTTTACTTCTTTAATTTTTATTATTTTTTGGTTTTTTCTAGCTTCTTTCTCTTTTTTTTGCGTTTCATACTTATACTTCCCATAATCCATTATTCTACAAACGGGTGGATTAGCTTGTGGAGCAACCTTAACTAAATCTAATTTGTTATCATCAGCTATTTTCTGAGCTTCTTTAACAGGAATAATTCCTACCTGATCGCCGTTCATACCAATTAATCTTACTTCCTTATCTCTAATTTGATCATTAATTTGAAGATCTTTAATACTAAGACACCTCCTAAAAATTTTAATTTTAAATATAAAAACGGATAGTAAAATACTATCCGCTTAAATTCAAAATATAGAAAGTTATACTAATACATATAACATCCTAAAAAAAGGTATTAACCCTATTAGCAACGCCATAGGGTGAGAAGCGGATACTTCTACTTTGTTTTTCTCATGTAAAATGTTTGCCATACATCATAATATATTATATTTTAATATCTAATCCTTGTCAATAAAAAATTTACTTTGCTAATTCATATAAGGCTTTTGCATAAATTTTTGCATTTTTTATCAAATCATCAACAGAAATGTATTCATCCTTTTGATGAGCTAGTTCTTCTCGTCCTGGAAAAAGTGCTCCAAATGCAACTGCATTATCCATTGCTCTAGCATATGTACCTCCACCTATTGTTATAGGCTTACTGTTTTCATCTCCTGTAACTTCTCTATAAACCTTCATTAGCTTCTGAACTAACAAATGATCCTTTGGAACATAAATAGGTTTCATATCTTCAACTTCTTCAATTACAATATCTGTACCTCGAAGCTCATTTCTTATTCCTTCATATACCTGAGTTGAAGAGTAACTGATAGGATACCTAATATTAACTACTATATTTACCTCTGATTCACTCATATCTATTATACCCACATTAAACGTTAATTTACCAGAAACTTCATCTTTAAAACCACAACCTATTGATTGCCCATTGTATTCTAACCCAATTTTTTTGTTATATAATTTTATAAAATTATATATTTCACAATTACATTTACTCATTACTTCTCCTAAGCAAAGAAATAATTGTGAAATAGCATTAGTACCTGATTGTGGTAAACTACTATGCGCAGATATACCTTCTGACTTTATTATTATTTGATGTTCTATATCCTCAATTAAGATTTTGTGTCCAGTTTTTTCTATGTATTGATGTATATTTTTTATGATATTAGCTTTCTTATTTTCTTTTACTTCTAAAACAGCTGTACATAAATCAGGAACCATATTAGGTCTATTCCCACCTTTAATACTTTTTATAACAATATCTACATTACAAATATTGTTAAATTTTTTCTTAATGTTAAATACCATGATACCTTTTTCTCCATGTATGACTGGAAATTCTGCATCTGGAGTAAAGGCCATATCAGGAGCCTTAACCTTATTAAAATAATACTTTACTCCTTCCCATCCACTTTCTTCATCTGTTCCAAAGATTATCCTAATCTTCTTATCTAAAGAAACCCCAGACTCTTTTATTGCCTTCATTGCATATAGTGCTGCAATTGCAGGTCCTTTATCATCAATTGTTCCTCTACCGTATATTTTATCATCATGAATTTCAGCAGCATATGGAGGATATTTCCAGTCTTTGCCTTCAGGGACAACATCAAGATGAACAAGGATTCCCACCGTTTCTTCTCCATTTCCTAAATCAGCGTGACCAGCATACCCATCAAAATTCTCTGTCTCAAAACCTAATTCTTCAGATAATGCTAAAGCATAATCTAAAGCTTTTGCTATACCCTCTCCAAAAGGCATACCTTGCTTATACTCTTCTTTAACACTCTTAATCCTTATTATTTCCTGTGTTGACTTAACAATATCATCTTTATATCTATTTACTAAATTCTCAATGTTCATAATAAACCTCCTCTAAATATTATTTTTATTTTTGCAAACTATTATTTAAACTGTAATTATTGGAAATAATACTTTTTGATACGAGTTTATAGAGTTACTGTTTCTAATATTTTATTCTAATTATCTCATTACGCTAAATAATATATGAAAAACTAATTATTCAATTTCCTATTCTTCTTACATTACAGGTTAAATATCTTAAGCCATCTTAATTTTACCATAAAATAACTGTGTTTTTAATATAATTCGTTATTATATTTTTTTGAATAATCTAGGTTCTAGAAAGAAGTTGAAATATAGCAATAAGAACAAAGATTATTTTAATATTTTTTCTTAAATGCTTAATTTATCTAATTTAATATAAACCCTATAATTGGATAAACTATTAATATCTCTATAAAGTGTTTCAATAAAAAAATCTGATAAATAAAGGTGGTAATATTTTGAAGAAAAAAATTGTTTTTGCCTTATTTATCCCTAGTTTAGTACTTTCATCAATTCTAGTATATTCCAAATACTTAAATAACATTTCTTTTATGAGTTTTACAATGACAGACAGTATTCTAGTTTGGTTAATTACCTTAGGGCTTTTTGTATATTATTTGAAATTAGAACAGAAGCCTCAGTTGGTTCCCGCAGCTATGAGTAATGAAAAAAAGAAATGTGAAGAAAAATCAAAGGATAATAATAAACCTGATGTATCTTTTCGAGATGTAGCAGGGCTTGATGAAGTAAAAGAAGAACTTCAAGAAACAATAGATTTCATTAATCATTCAGAAAAGTACTTAAAGATGGGAGCTAAAATCCCTAGAGGAATATTATTTCATGGCCCTCCAGGAACAGGTAAAACACTACTTGCTAAAGCGGTAGCTGGTGAGACTAATTCAAATTTTCTATATGCAAGTGGTTCAGAATTTGTTGAAAAATATGTTGGCGTTGGAGCAAAAAGAGTAAGAACCTTGTTTGAAAAAGCAAAAAAAGATGCTCCTAGTATTATTTTTATTGATGAAATAGATGCAATTGGAACAAAGAGAAATATTGAAAGCAATAATGAAAAGGATCAAACCTTAAATCAGTTACTTGTAGAAATGGATGGTTTCAATCGTAGCAATACTGTTATTGTAATTGGTGCTACTAATAGATTAGATTTGCTGGATGAAGCTCTGCTTCGTCCTGGAAGATTTGATAGACATATACACATTGGCAACCCTAATGTTCATTCTAGAGAAGAAATCTTAAAGGTTCATACGAAAGATAAACCACTAGATCCCAGTGTTGATATAAAAAAAATAGCAAAAAAAACTCATGGATTTTCTGGAGCGCAATTAGCAAACATTGCAAATGAAGCTGCCATATTTGCTGTAAGAAATAACAAACATCTAATTGATATAACTCACTTTGAAGCAGCAATTGAAAGAGTTGTTGCAGGGTTAGAAATAAAGCACCCTTCTGTACTGCTTAAAGAAAAAAATATGGTTGCACATCATGAAGCAGGTCATGCTCTGATAGGAAATATTTTGAAGATTAATATGATTCAAAAAATCTCCATAGTTCCTAGAGGTCAAGCTCTAGGATATGTACTAAACTTTCCAGATGAAGATAGGTATTTATTTACAAAAAATGAATTGTTAAATAAAATAAAAGTATTACTAGGAGGAAGAGTAGCAGAGCAAATTATTTTTAATGAAATTACTACAGGTGCAAGTAATGACCTTGAAAAAGCTACTGAAATTGCAAAACAGATGGTTTGTAAATATGGGATGAGTTCTTTAGGAAACGTAGTAATTAAGGAAAATTATAGATTTAAATATAATAAAATAGAAAATGAAATCAAAAGAATTATTGAAGAATGCTACGATGATACTATGAAAATCATAGAAGAAAACAAGATAATATTAGAAGATATCGCTGAACATCTTCTAGAAAAAGAATCAATTTCTGGTGAAGAATTAGACTCGATTTTTAACAAGCATAAATATCAACTTAAAAATGCCACATAAAAAAATAACTCAACCATCTCTGTGTAAATTATACACGTTATTGTCCTTTTGTTAACCTCCAAAAAGGACTGATTGTTGATATCTCAATCAGTCCTTTTTATGCGAAAATTTAACAACTAATATTAACCATTTTATACTCTTAAAAATATTTTTTATACTTCCATTGTACCCTTATTAACTTTAAATTTTTTGATTGCTTTAATAGCTTCTATAATCATCCATATTTCTAGAATCATAATTATTATACCAATTACAAATAATAACCAATCAGAGCTACTATAGTAATTGATAATGTTACGTATCATTCCCCATCCTGTCATAATCATCATAAACACCATTGGAATAACAGTAAAAATAATTGATTTATTTTTCTTCGCAAGATAAACAGTTATTACGAGTAAAGCCAATCCTGCAAGTAACTGGTTAGTAGCACCAAACAATGGCCATAGTATCATTGCACCTGCACCACCTGGTTTAGCCATTGCAAGTAAAATTGCAGTTATTACAGCTACTAATGTTGCTCCAACCTTTGTAGTAAGAGGTTTTACTTTCATTCCTTCAGCTATTTCACTTACTACATATCTTTGTATCCTTGTTGCAGTATCAAGCGTAGTTGCAGCAAAGCTTACTACAAACACAGCTAATATTGTTTTAGCCAGTTCTACTTTTAACCCTAATCCAGATATAAAATTAGCTCCTCCATCAACAAATGCACCCAGTTTTGCACCTAAACCACTAGCACTAGCCCAGTCAACATATCTTGCTGTCCAAGCTGATTCACTTCCTAAACCTGCTGTACATGCTAATATTACTAGAACTGCAAGTGCACCTTCCATGAGCATTCCACCGTATCCTATAGATAAAGCATCATTCTCTTTACCTAATTGCTTTGATGATGTTCCTGAAGATACAAGACTATGAAAACCTGATATTGCACCACATGCTATTGTAATAAACAAAAATGGAAATATTGGTGGAGCTCCTTCAACACTAAGTCTTAACGCAGGTGCTGTAATAGTAGGATGAACTATCACAAGCCCACATATTAGTAATCCCATTGCAACAAATAGCTCATGTGAATTAATATAATCTCTTGGTTGTAATAATGTCTGTACTGGTAAAATTGAAGCTATAAAAGCGTATACCATCAATATAGCTACCCAGACTATTATCTCCTGCATACCAAATATTTCTGGAATATGAAAATCATTTATGAAAGTTGCACCAATCCAAATTGTAAAATACATTAAAATTATTGCGATAATTGATAAAATAGTAACATTCATTTTTTTCTTGTATACTAGATATCCCATTACTAACGCTATAGGAATTTCCATCCAAACTGGGAATATTGATGCAGGATACATCATAAATAGCTTACCAATAATCATGGCAAAAATAGCAATTACAATTAGTAATAAAAAGAAAATTACTATCAAAAATAGATTTCTTGAAGTAGGACTTACAATATCTTTAGTTACATCACCTAAAGACTTACCTTTCTTTCTAGCTGATATTATCATAGCCCCAAAATCATGAACAGCTCCCATAAAAATCGAACCAACAAATACCCAAATTATTGCTGGCAGCCAACCCCAAATAACACCAATTGCAGGACCAACTATTGGGCCTGTCCCAGCTATAGAGGTGAAATGATGTCCAAAAAGAATCTCTTTCTTAGTTGGAACATAATCTACTCCATCTTCAAACTCATGTGCAGGAGTAACATTATTGTTGCTAAGCTCAAACAATTTTTTTCCTATAAACCTACCATAAGTATTATAGGCTAAAATAAAACCAATATAAGTTACAATTGCAAGTATTAAAGCATTCAAATCTGTTCCCTCCTTAACTATTTTTTTATTTTTGTTTATAGTATATACTACATTTGCATTTATGTCAATTTGTCCCTAATAATGTATTTTATGGGTTAACAAATTCTTGCAATAATACCTTTATTCAACAAACATGATGATTATGTTTATAGCAATTATTTTATTATAAAATTAATATAAGATTTTCCTATGTTATAAACAAAAAATTATGTAATAATAAAAAGCATTGTGGTTTTTCCCACAACGCTTTTTGTATATATTAAGTAATATTATATTTCTTCATTATCTTACTACCCTAAATTACATCAATAGTAATACTATTAAACCCTGTATTATACCTATAAAAAAACCTAAAACCCCTCCCAAAATTTCAATATGCTTTAATTCTTTTTTAGCTATAGAAATAATTATTTCTTCAATTTTTTCAAGCTCAAAATTATTAATTTTTTCCTCAACAATTTCAGACAAACTTACTTTAGTAGCTGCTTTATCAATCATTTTTTCTGCAAGTTCCTTTATTATTCCATCGCCTTCATTATCAATCATATCCTCAACATATTTATATATAGTTTTCTTAAAAGCACTTGGGAATATCGATGGCAATTTGTGATCAATAATTTCTTGTATTTTTTTAGTAACAAGGAATTTTATTTCTGAAAAATTCTCATTTTCAATAAGCTTATTTATTATATCCTTGATTGATAAAAGTTCTAATTCAATTACTTCTCCTATACTTTTGGCAATGTCTAATCTTCTTTTAGGTATCAACCCTTGTATGGAAACATTAACCATTGGAATCCTAATAGGATTCAAAGGTCTAAATATTAATTTTATTGCTATAATATTTGTAAGCCAACCAATTAATGCTCCAATCAATGCTAAGATTGAAATTTGTAATACTATCATGCTATCACCTCATCAATAAAATCAACCTCATAATTATATCACATTCATAGCAATTAT
Organism: Thermohalobacteraceae bacterium; assembly: GCA_030625765.1. Taxonomy (GTDB): domain Bacteria; phylum Bacillota; class Clostridia; order Tissierellales; family VENL01; genus DAOUQG01. Next base: position 7,744 of record DAOUQG010000088.1, read on the forward strand.
AGAATAGTCTTTCTATTTGATATAGGTGATAGATTCCATATCTCTTATTTTTCTTTATTAATCTTATTTTTTCCTTTAATTCGATTTCTGCATAATTCACATCCGTCGCATATAGTTATTTTATTAGTAAAAATATTTTTTATTATATCAATTATTTGAACATTAATATTTCTATTTTGAGGATGAATAACAATTTTGTTAGGTGCAATGGTTATTAATGAACTTATAAGTAGGTCATCATTATTCATATCATTTTCCATCAAATCATCTGCTATCTCTTCCATAAAATCATTTTTAATCAGTTCTAATTTGTCGTCATATAAAGTATACTTATCATTTTCAATAACAATATTCACCAAATCTATTTTGGGCTGTTGAATATCAACAAAATACTGTAGAATTTTAATGAATTCACGATACTCTTTTTCTATTATATAATCTTCTATTGCTTTATCTATTGCTTCCTCAATCATGTTGGTAAAAAACTTCAATCTAAAGTTAACAAAGCCTTCTATAATAATTTCATTATTAGAATCTAAATACTCTAATATACTTTTTAAGATCCTAGCCTTTTTACTGATTTTATACATAATTCCTTCAGTAGTTATAAAATCGTTTTTATTTAGATACTCTAATGCATTATATTTAATTTTTTCCTTTTCATTCATATCAAAATTTGGACATTTATCACTAATGAATCTATCAATAATTTTTTCTTGATATAACTCCAAAACAATATCCGAAATACCACTAGCAATGTAATGCTTAAAAATACTTTTTATATTACTATACATACATTTTTTATCATCATCTAAAAAAAACCTAAGAAACGTTGTGTCTCCAATTATTTTAATTTTTTTAGCTATATCTAAATCTTCCTTTTGAAAGATATTTATTTTATTATCCAATTTATGACTTACTTCATCGATTTCACCTTTAAAACCAATACAAAGCAATTCCAACTATTTCACTCCTTTCTGATGTAATAGTAGTATGTGTTTTAAGTATATGTATATTCATTTTACAATAATGTATTAATTGCATTTCAAAGGAATAATTGAGCCTAAATCAATAATTTTTTTATTACTTAGGAATATTGGTTCTATTTCATATTTTTTCAAAAAATTATCAATCTTTTCTTTACTTAAATGATGAGAATATTTTCCAGTAAATAAGATTTTCCTTTTTGAAAGCAATCCTGTGGATCCTCCAATAAATCCATAATTTAAACCAGGTAATTCTATATGACCTTGTTCTATTAATAAAACATCTATATCATAATTAGTCAGTTCTCTATATATAGAATGATCAGATGTAATTATTGCATTATCTGAAATAATCGCTACCGAACACTTAGAATATCCTTGTTTAACACTTATAAGATTCAGCCCTTCTTTTTTTAAGTAGTATTTCAGCTTCTCATCAGTATATTTGAAATTATGTATTGCATAATCTGAAACTCTTGCTACATTATATGCAATATTATTTGGATATTGATTTGTTAGTTTTTTTTCTCCTTTTAATACCTTTATTTTAGTACCTTTAAAAATATCTTGATAATAATCAAAAACATTTGGTGCTACTATTATTGTATTATAATTTATTGGATGTATAACTATATCAGGATGATAAGATATTGCGTCATAGACTTCCATGCATTTAATAGTTGGAATTATTTGTATGTTCATTTTCTTCAATGTATCTATTATTTCTTTCGCACTTCCATCTACTATCATCAGCTTTACATCTTTTATTGGAATAAAGGGATTTTTTCTGTTATTCATATTTTTCACTCCATTTATTTATAATTATATTATTATACTTAAATTCATAAAGTTACAAAAAATCAAAAAAATCTTCTGTGAAAAAAGAAGACTAAAAAAATTAAATGATTAATTGGAGGCGGCACCCAGATTCGAACTGAGGATAAAGGATTTGCAGTCCTCTGCCTTACCACTTGGCTATGCCGCCTTATTATATTTTGTTTTTATTCTTGACTAATATACTCTGTTTAACATATAACTAAGTGATTCACACGAAATTGAAAATTTCGGTTCTCTACTTATGCCTTGCCACTTGGCTATGCTGCAATTACACCAAATCTACGATTTGGTGTAATTGTAGTACTCAGTAACTTTAGTTTCTGAGTTTCCTATGATTATATGGAGCGGAAGACGAGATTCGAACTCGCGACCCTCGCCTTGGCAAGGCGATGCTCTACCACTGAGCTACTCCCGCATTTGTTGGTGCCCAGAGGCGGAATCGAACCACCGACACGGGGATTTTCAGTCCCCTGCTCTACCGACTGAGCTATCTGGGCTGAATATTTTTTCAGCAACGTAGTATATTATACATTATTTTTTATGTTGTGTCAACAAGTTTTTTGAGCTTTCTGTGATTAACTTGTGAAGCGGATTAAAAAATGAAGTGCAACAGTAGGACAAACCTACGAACCATGGGGACGTTTCTTTTGTTATATATGTCAAACGAAACGTCCCCGTAGCTTCCCGCATACCTTAATTTTCAATTTCTATCAGTTCAAATCTTATATAAATAATATTTCTTCTACTCAAACTCAACTTTTAGCTTCATTTAGACACTTTATCAATTGCTCTTTATTAAACACATAGTTCGTATTACAAAATTGACATGATACTTCAGCTTGCCCATCTTCCTCTATTAT
>DAOUQG010000121.1 GCA_030625765.1 Thermohalobacteraceae bacterium
ATAATACCTACAAATTCAAGCCCTAATGATTTATTCAAAGCATTAATAATAAATTCTTGTTGTCTATTTATTCTACCAATATCACCATCTGAATGAGAACCATCATTATTCTTTCGAAACCTTAAATAACGCACTGCTTCATCTCCATCGAGTAAATGTTTTCCCTTTACAAAATGAATATGAAGATTATCTATAGGATCATCATAATTCATGTCAAATCGGATATTAACCTCTACACCTTCTAAATAATCTACAATATTTTCAACTCCTTCATATTCAATTTTAACAAAATAATGTATTGGTATTCTTAAAACGTCTCTAACAGCATTCATAGTAGATTGTGCTTTTGCTGCAGAATTCTTTCCAATGTAGCTTGCATTGATTTTTTTCTGACCTGGTCTTTCATATCCTTCTCTATAATAATAAGTATCTCTAGGAACAGATATTATATCTACAAGTTGTTTTTTTGGATCTAAACTAACTACTATAATAGTATCAGCTAGAGGTGGAGATTTTGGGATGCCTAAGCAAAGTATGTTGATTCTGTCACTTTCTTCGATCATTTTAAAATAAGGATCAATATTTTTTTGATCTTCATTAGAACTCTTGTCATTAAGTTGCTCGTCTTTTCCAGTCTGCTCTTCATTATTGTCATCATTATTAATATCTAATGAGTCCTGTTCAGTATTATATAAGTGATCTATATCTGATTTCTTAACACCTTTTTCATGAAATTGGTTTAATAAATAGCTTAGGTAAAGATAACATCCTCCAGTTAATAATATAAAAATAGTTAATAAGATTAGTATTTTTGATACGTACTTTTTCAATCAAATGCCTCCATTCTTGTAATAACATGATGTGTAAAATATTGATGCTGTTGTCACATTATTAAATTATAATGTTTTTAAAAAGTATAAATATGTTGCTCTTTCAAATATATAATAAACTTATTAAATCCAATCCAAAATTTCTTTTACAACTTCATTTGGTTTATCCCAATGGATTATATGAGTTGTTTCTTTAATTTCTCTAATAGTTGCATTAGTTTTCTCTTCAAACTGCTTACTTAGGTTATTCCTAATCTGTTTCCAGCTTTCTGGGGTAGTGCATTTAAGTAAGAGTACTGGTTTTACTAATTTACTAAAAATTTCTTTAGTAGGATGCTTGTACATTGCTTTAATAGCAGCTCTAGCGGTATTTCCCCTTGCTCTAAATCTCAATTTTCCTTTTTCCTCTACCATTAAATCCGTACTTGCTTCCTCCATTAGTTTTGACCATCTCGAATAATTTTTCCTTTCCAATTCAATATAATTCTTCCAATTCGGAAAAATATATTCATCAAAATCCTTTTCATAAAAATTCAACTCATTTTCTAATGAATTATAAACTTTACTTTTAAGTTCCTCATCAACTTGATGTGTAAAATACTCATATATAGTCTCTTTATCATAGTATCCGCCATCAAATAGAATAAGCTTGTTCACATTTTTAGGATTATGCACAGAATAGTGAAGCGCTATGTCCGCACCCCATGAATGTGCAATAAAATAAAAATTATCCTCAGTAATATTTTTAATAACATATGAAAGCCATTTTACAATATTAGGCATCTCATAATCTGATTCCTTTAAAAATGCTGGTGTTTTCCCATGTCCCGGCAGATCAATTGAAAAAATATGAAATCTATCTTTTAACATCTCTGCAACTTCAATAAAGCTTAAACTAGTGCTTCCGAGTCCATGTAGGCATATTATTATTGGGTTATCTTCATCTCCCCATTCATTAATGCATACTTTAGTGTTTTGAACATCAATAAAAGATTGCTTCAATATTCTCCTCTCCTTATATTAATCTAAAATCATTAGATACTCACTTCTATAAGTAGGTGTTACAAGTTTCCCTACTTAGGTGGGAGTAGAATCTTCTACCTAAGCATCAATGTTTAGCTTTAGCTATAAGTAGATTACCAAAATCTTTGATTTTGAGTAAGTCACTTAGTTTCTTCATCAAACGAGTTCACTATCATTCAGATTCTAGATTTTATCGTTAAATTTAGTGCTTCTTATAACTAAAAGTAGCAACCTCTAGGTTATAGTTTATTTGTTTGATTTTATGTAGGATATATTTCATTTGGTTATAGTATACTTTACTAATCATAATTTTACCATAGATAACCACTGTTTTGTATGTAAAGTAAAAAAACTTTAAATATTTCAAATTTGATTGATAAAACCAATTTACTTATAATTATTAAGGAATCGATATTTACATCGATCCCTCCAGAAAATATGACATTTTTATTTTATCATATTTAAATCTAATTAAATATAGTAGCTCTATTGCTACTTTTTACTTAGATAATTTTCTATTGCTTTTACTCTATCATATCTTCTTCTCTTATTAACACTCTATTGTAGCTCTATTGGTGGAACTTTTATTTTTTTCTTATAATTCTTCCTAGTTTTTTCTGCAATAAGCAAGCTATCCTTTAAGTATTCAGGAGCATCTTTATCATTTAATATATCTTCTATTGTCTTCCAATAAACTTCTCCTACCTCATCTTTATCATTGCATATAGCTATTCCACTCATATATTTACATAAGAATACAACATCTACAACAGGCTCATTGGTGTCAGACATGAAATACTTACTTTCCAAATAAATCATTTTGTCATCTACTTCTATCCCCACTTCTTCTAAGATTTCTCTTTTTAATGTCTTTCCCAATATATTATTGATAACATCTGTAGTATTTTCTTTTAATTCAACCTTTCCACCAACTAATGAAAGAGTTCCTGGTGCATTTTCTTCATTCTCACTTCTCTTAATGATTAACCACTTGTCATGTTTATAAATTGCTGCTTCTACATTCACAATAAAAAATTTATTCATTATTTACTTAACCTCCTGTATGTTGACAATTTCTTAATGAAATATCTATATCTCTCTTGTTTCCAATAATATAAGCATTTTGAAAAAACTCAGCTAAGATTCCACCTTAAGCAAACTAAAAACTCTCTATACGTGAAATTTCTTCTTATATTAATGAATTTTTCCTTATCTCATTTAATTCATCTCCATCAAACAACCCAAGCTCGTATAACCATATATATTCTTGAGAAACACCACTATCAAATAGTAATAAATCATCTGTGTTTATAGTAATACGGATTCCCTTTTTAAATAACTTTCTAGCAGGATGGTTGCTCATATCACTAACTGCTCCTAATATAAAATTACTGCTTGGACAAATATTTAACCTAATATTTCTCTCCTTTATCATATCCATTACATAATCACTAGAAATAGAACCTATACCATGCTGAATTTCATCTATTTCTAATATCTCAATGGCTTTTTTCACATTTACAGCTCCCAGAAATTCTCCTACGTGGACCTTTAGCTTGAGACCTTTCTCTTTGGCATACTTGTAATACTCCTTAAATCTTTCAAAGTCTTCTCTAGTTTCATCTCCATATAAATCTATAGACTTAAACACACCACTATCTATGCATGGAATTAACAGATTTTCTAAATCTTCATTGGATATAGTTTTAGGCATTCCTACTTCTGGTTTAAATTGAATAGAATTTTTATATTTATCCTGAATTTTAAGTATTGTGTCAAAAAACTCTTTGTTCTTACTATAAAACCTTGTAAAACTACAATCTATACTAGGCTCTAATATTTTTACACCATCACTTATAGCTTCCTTTACAGTTTCCTCTATTAAGAATTCTATACCTTCTCCCGTTTTAATAAATTGAATAGTTTCATTAAAAATATAGTTGTCTAATCCTTCTAGTCCATTCATTTTTTTAGGTGGTTCTTTAACATTGCCACCTGCCCATTTATTGAAGGTCGAAAATCTCATTCCTAATCCACAATGATTATGTACATCTCCCTTTGATACCTTCCTCATTTTTAATAAATCTCCATCTCTTAATGCTTCTTTAAATAAAACATCGTCCATTTTTTCATATCCTTTCCTCCCATAATATTTTAAAAAATCAAATTTTTTAATTGTATTTCGGATAATGAATAATTAACCTCTATCCTTTTAATTCAAAACGTGGTCTTTTATAATCGTTATTATCAATTACCATATCACTTTTTTCTTTTGGTATATAATTTGACAAATACCATTTTTGAATAGGAATGTATTTATTTTTATATTTTTTTAGAAAATGTTCTCCATATAAAGGTACATCCCTCACCCTAGCTCTATTAATTACTTCATCAAAGGTTATGTCTAGAAAGACACGATAGTCAAAATATTCGTTTATGGGTTCTCTATAAAGTAATACTCCTTCTACAATGATTACAGCATTATTATCTATATTGAAATATTTCTTGTTTGTAAATTCATCAGTATCTAGATCAAGCAATGTCAATTCAGTATTTAGTTCCCCATTATGTTTCAATGGCTTCAATACATTGCTTGCTAATAATTCCAAATTAAAAGCATTATGAATATAAGCTTCTATTTCATTTTTACCTTCTCTTCTTTTTTTACGTGGATTGTGAAAATCATCTATATGTATTAAATCTGCAGTATGCCCTCTTGACCTTAAATACTTATTTAGATTTATAGAAAATCTTGTTTTACCTGATGTATCTACCCCATTAACTCCTATAATATAGGGTCTATCATTGTTGTTATTAATACGATTACTTATTTTTTCATATATCTCTGCTAGTATAATACTGCTGACAATTTCTTCAGTATTATGAGAAATAAGATTAGCTTTCACTAACTCATTTTCATTGCCATACCCATAAGAAACTCCTACACTCGGAATATTATTATCTTTTGCAGATTCAAAGTCATGATATCTGTCGCCTACTACTATAGCAAAGTCTGGTTCGCATTCATTAATTATATCTCTCAGAACTTCTGACTTGGATTGAGTCATGCTTCTCCCCTTGATGTATTTAAAGAAATGTTTTATTTTACATGTCGATAATACTAAATCAATATACTCAGTGCTTCCATTTGAACAAATTGCTAGAGTGTATCCAAGTTCTTCTAATTCTTCTAGCATATCCTTTACCTTTGAATATAGCTTACCTTTCTCTGAAATCATTAGCTTCTCATAAACATTAAACTCATTCATAATCTTGTCATGATCTTCGATTTCTTTATCATGTAATAGGTTATTAATAAAATCCTTTGATTTCTCACCTATGTTTGCAATAATATCAATCTCATCAATATTTGTGATATTATTCTCTGAGAATGCCATGAGTGCTGCAGGAACAGTAACACTTTCAGTCATAAACAATGTTCCATCTAAATCAAAGATTACTATTTTCTTACTCATTTATTTATCCCCCTAAAGTATAAATTACTTTAATATTATTCTTGAATAATAGCGTCAAAAAATAGCCCTACCAGTAATTATACCAAATAATGTTTGTCAAGTAAATTTTTGAAGTATGTTCAAGGTAGAGAAGGGATCTTGTTATATAATATTACTTCTATCTCAATTATTTTAAATAAAAAAGTTGAGATAGAAGTTCTCAACTTTTTTATAACTTTTTATAGCTTAAGATTCTATTAACTATTAATCTCCTAAGTGAATTATTTCATCAACTGCTCCAGGATGCTTCGGATCTACAACATGTGGCGCAGTTCCATCAATCATTGCAACTTTAAGCTGTGGTATCACAATACCATCTATTGAGTTGTTATCAGATGAACAATGATGATATTCAACATCATAACCTCTTTCAAGCATTTCTTTAGCCACTTTTTTCATCATTGAGGATTTTCCTGTTCCAGGACCTCCCTTTACAACAAATATCCTATTTGCATCATTCTCAATTATATAGTCATAATATGACACGAACCCTTCTGAAGTATTTCCCCCAGGAAACATTCTTTTAATTCTTACAGTCATATAATTCCTCCTTGATAATATGTTTAGATATAATACCTATTCTATATAATATGTTTATGCATTTATTTTGTGTATATGTTTCATCTTAGGAGGAATAATTTTTTGAACAAATAATTATCACAAAGCCTATATATATCTCAGGGACGTCAGACCAATGCTGTCAACTTAAGCAAAGAGCAATAGTATGATATTATTAGGTCAAATGACTTTATGACTTTTAGGATATGGATGTACTCAAGAACTTCTTTTTAAGCACCTTTAAAAATCTGTTTCCATACTATATTAAAACAGGTTTTTGAAGGTGCTTATTAAGGATCTATTTTTCTATTTAATAATTAATTATGTCTTAAATTTTGACTATACTTATTTCTGCGCCTAGCTTTTGTGCGTGGAAAACTTCGCCCTTTTTTAATGGGAACTAGATTTTCTGTGGCTTCTTGTATTAGATATTCATATAACATTTTTCTTTTTTCATAATCATTTTCTATTATTATTTGATTAAGATATTCTCTAAAAGTTCCTATAAATACATTCATATTTATTTTATAATCATATTTCAAGCTGGTGTTACCTTTTGCTTTTACCTTTTGATTAACGTCATTTTTCAATTCTTATAGCATGTTTAATATCAGCATATGAGCATAGAAATCCTGTTCTATTATTAGCTCTTTTTTACCAGAAAAATTATTGTAAATTTATTAAATTTTGCAAATCAATGGAAGACTAACTACTTGCTCATATCTCATAACCTTTATTTTATACTCTAAAAGAGAGCTAAATACTTACTTTCAGATATCTTTTAGGACAAACGACAATTCTCCTCTATTCTATCATTCTCCATGTTTTTACACTTAAGAGTTGATCCACTAAATATCATAATAATTTTTCTATTACAGATTTTATCTCCAATAAATCATTGCCTATGTTATCCAAAACGTCTTTATTAGCTCTTATTATTGGTAAACTTAACCCTACAGTTGCTAGAAACTCATTATTACTATTTACAATTGATGTAGATACACATATTAAACCTATTTCATATTCCTCGAACTCATATGACAAATTGGTTTTCCTAATATTATTTATTTCTTCTAATAAAACATTTTTATCCACTATCGATTTAATAGTTCTAGATTTCAATTCTATATTGTTTAGATACTCTTCTATATCTTTATCGCTCATTGCAGCTAGTATTATTCTGCCTACTGATGTACAATATAACTCATCTGTTTGCCCTGGTCTTGCAGAGTTACGTATTGAATGTGATGATTCTATTAAATCTACATATAATGCTTTATTATCACATAGTATTGCTAGATGACCCGATTCGTTATATTTCATAGATATGTTTTTGAGATAAGGATGAATAAGATTTTTTATTTTAAAGTCCCTTTCGTATATCTTACCTAGTTTATACGTTTTTAATCCTAAAGAATATTTGTTATCTTTATCATTTTTTTTAATCATGTCATTTTCTTCTAGAGATGATAGTATACCAAAAAGTGTACTTTTAGGCATCTGTAAATCATTACTAATATCAGCAAGAGAACAATTGTTGTCATTTTCCGAAATATATGTAAGTAATTTTATTGCTTTGTTTATCGATAATATTGATCTTGCCATATTTAAACCCCCATTTCATTTCTATTATACCATATATATACACTTTTTTGAATTCACTTGATGTACACATAGAAAATTATAGACTGCTTAAATTGTAACAGTCTATAATTTTTCTATTTATAATTCTCTAATTTTATTTAAAATCATTTAATGCACTTGATATTATAGCTACACAGCTACGAACACCATTCTCATAAGCTAAATCATTTATTTCAAACTTGGAATTATGATGTGGATATACTTTACCATCTAGCTTTTCTTTTCTTCCTCCAACTTTGTAAAAGCATCCTCTAACACATTGTAAATATCTTGCAAAGTCTTCTCCACCCATTACGGCAGCATCTTCATATACATTATCTTCCCATGTAATGTCTGTAAATATTTCTTTAATTTTCTTTGATAGTTCTATATCGTTATAAAGAATGGGATATCCCATATCAAGTTGAAGCTCATAAGATGCACCATTCATCTTACAAATACTGCTTATAACATCTTCTATTCTATTTTTTAATGCATCTTCACATTCTGGATCTAATATTCTTATTGTACCGCCTATTTCTACGGTTTTAGGTATTATATTGTTAGCATCGCTGCCTTTAAATATTGTTGTAGTTAGTACAGCCCTATTAAATGCATTAATATTTCTTGGTATTATGCCTTGAAGTGCTGTTACTATTTGTGAAGCTGTATATACAGTATCTATAGACTGATGTGGAAAAGCTGCATGTCCTCCATTTCCAATAACCTTCGCTTTAAAACTTCCTGAATTAGCCATTATTGGTCCTGCTTTTATTCCCAAAGATCCTGGTGGGGTAAGTGCATCTAAATGTGCTCCAAAGATATAATCAACCCCCTCCAGCACTCCTTCTTCTATCATAGTTTTAGCTCCTCCAGGTGCTTTTTCTTCTGATGGCTGAAATAATAGCCTTATTTCTCCACAAAGAGTATCTTTTATCTCCGATAAAATTTTTGACGCACCCAAAAGCATTGCCGCGTGACCGTCATGACCACAGGCGTGCATTACTCCATCGACTTTAGATATATATTCACCTTCATTAAGCTCTTTTATAGGTAATGCATCTATATCCGCTCTAAATGCTACTGTTTTGCCTTTTCTACCAGTCTTAATTATTGCTAACACTCCTGTTTTAGCTACTTTATTAACTTCATCAATACCTTTAAAACTCTTTAATTTATCATATATATATTGACTGGTTTTATATTCTTCAAATCCAAGTTCTGGATTCATATGGAAATATCTTTTAGCCTCTAAAACTAAAGGCAATACTTCTTTTACCTTCGTATCTATTAGTTTTATATCATACATATTATCTCTCATATTATCTCTCCCTAGAACATATTAGCTACAAATCCAACTATTAATACTGATGATATTGTCATAGTAGCAAAACCTGCAATAAGCATCTTTGGTAAGAAATAAT
>DAOUQG010000159.1 GCA_030625765.1 Thermohalobacteraceae bacterium
TATAGTAGAAGTGATTTCAGATTATATTACTTTAAAAAGAGCAGGTGTTAATTTCAAAGCTCTTTGTCCATTTCATAATGAAAAAACTCCATCATTTATGGTATCATCTTCAAAACAAATTTTTCATTGTTTTGGATGCGGTGAGGGTGGAGATGTTATCGGCTTTGTAATGAAATTTTCAAACCTCGATTTTATTGAGGCCGTTGAATTATTAGCTGATAGGGCCGGTATTGTACTAGAAAAAAATATTTCTAATGGTTATAAAGAAATCAATGATAAAAAAAACAGATTGTTTCAGATAAACAAAGACGCAGCAAAATATTTTTATTTTAATTTAAAACAAAATAATAGTGCTTATCAATATCTTATAAATAGAGGAATAAGTAGTAATACTATTAAAACGTTTGGGTTAGGATTTTCAAAAAAAAATTGGGATGATCTTTTAAAATTTTTAAAGAGTAAAGGATATGATGAAAAAGAGATTGAAGAAGTTGGACTTATTATTAAGTCAAAGAAAAACAATGGATATTATGATAGATTTAGAAATCGAGTTATGTATCCGATATTCGATGTAAAAGGAAGAATCATTGGTTTTGGAGGAAGGGTTTTAGATAATTCATTACCGAAATATTTAAACTCTCCTGATAGTCCAGTATTTTCTAAAGGTAATAACCTTTATGGCTTAAATATTGCAAAACAATTTTCTAGAGAGAAAAATATGATACTTGTAGAAGGTTATATGGATGTAATATCTTTATATAACCATGGGGTAAAGCATAGTGTTGCTTCACTTGGTACTGCATTTACAGAACAGCAAGCTAAATTACTAAAACGATATAGTGAAAAGTTTTATATTTGTTACGACTCTGATACAGCAGGATTGAAGGCTACTGATAAAGCTTTTGATATTTTTAAAAAGTTAGAATTAAAAGCAAAAGCTATTATTTTACCTAAAGGTAAAGATCCTGATGATTATATTAGAGAAAGAGGAAAAGAAGCACTTAAGATGCTAACTAAAAATTCATTAGACTATATTGATTTTAAGATTTATTTGTTTAAACAAAGGCATAATTTATCTTCTACTGAGGGTAAAATAAACTTTACAAAGGAAATTTCGTCTTTATTATCACAAATAAAGAGTCCTGTTGAGGTAGATGCATATATAACTAAGATTTCTGAAGAAACAAAACTATCAATAGATGCAATTAAAAGTGAAATATTTAGGACTGGAAATAATTATAGTCCAAAAACTATTTCAAAGGACAAGTATATATATAATAAATATAGAGACAATAATATAGATAGAATTATACCTGTAAAGAGTAAGTTGGAACCAGGTTACTTAGATGCTGAAAAGAGATTACTAAATTTAATTATAAATGATAAAAATATATTTAACAAAATTAAAGACAATTTAACTCCTTTAAATTTTTTAAATGAAAGTCATAGAAAAATTGCTTCTGAAATATATAAAATATATGAGGAAGAAGAAATTATAATTTTTGATAACCTAGCAGAATGTTTTAATGATGAGGATTTAAAAACAGTAAGTTCTATTAAAGCTCTTGATGTTCAACTAGATGGACATGAAAAGGAAAAAGCTGTTGAAGATTTCATTAATAAGATAAAGTACAATAATTTAAAAATTAAAAAGGACAACATAAAAAAACAAATTGAAATGATTGAGAATAAAAAAGAAAAAACTGAAGGAGATGAAGAAAAATTCAAACAGTTATGTTCAGTGCTTATAAATATAAACAGAGATCTGAAGTTTCATCGTTAGTTTTTCTGAAAGGAGGCGAACAGCATGACTAAGAAAAACGACCCAGTTAGTCAAAAAAAAGCTATAGAAAATCTGATTGAAAAAGGAAAAAAGCAGGGAATGCTTACCTATAAAGAAATTATGGATATTCTTGAAGATATTGATATAGATTCAGAACAAATCGATGATATATATCAGAGTTTAGAAGATATGGGAATTGATATTGTTGGAGATAAACAAGAGGATTCAAGTGAAGATGATGCTGAAGAAGAAATAGATATTAGTAAAGAAGATCTATCGGTTCCTAAAGGGATTAGTGTAGATGATCCTGTTAGAATGTATTTAAAAGAAATTGGTAAAGTACCATTATTAACTGGTGAAGAGGAGATAGAATTAGCTACAAGAATGGAACAAGGAGATGAATTAGCTAAACGCAAATTAGCTGAAGCTAACTTAAGACTTGTTGTAAGTATTGCAAAAAGATATGTAGGTAGAGGTATGCTTTTTCTAGATCTTATTCAAGAAGGTAATCTTGGTCTTATTAAGGCTGTTGAAAAATTTGACTATAAAAAAGGTTATAAATTTAGTACCTATGCTACTTGGTGGATTCGTCAAGCTATAACAAGGGCAATCGCTGACCAAGCTAGAACTATAAGAATTCCTGTCCATATGGTTGAAACTATTAATAAATTGATCAGAGTATCAAGACAATTGTTGCAAGAATTGGATAGGGAACCAACTCCAGAAGAAATTGCAAAAGAAATGAATTTGGAAGAAGAGAAGGTTAGAGAAATATTAAAGATTGCACAAGAACCAGTCTCACTTGAAACTCCTATTGGAGAGGAAGAAGACAGTCATCTTGGCGATTTTATACCTGATGATGAAGCTCAAGCACCTGCTGAAGCCGCAACATTTACTTTATTAAAAGAACAGCTAATTGGTGTTTTAGATACATTAACCGAAAGGGAACAAAAGGTATTAAGATTAAGATTTGGGTTAGACGATGGAAGAGCAAGAACTTTAGAAGAAGTTGGTAAGGAATTTGATGTAACCAGAGAAAGAATACGCCAAATAGAAGCTAAAGCATTGAGAAAATTAAGGCATCCAAGTAGAAGTAAAAAACTTAAGGATTTTCTAGAATAAAGATTCGCATTTGCGAATCTTTAATTGTAGTCTCTGACATAAAAATGGTTTTTATCACCGTTATTTTCTTGTTCTTTTTTAGATTTTTCAACTACACTAGCTACCATTTCAGCTTCTTTTTCTCATAAAGGGCTAGTTCCACCCCAAGTAAAAGAAGGTAATGGCTTTTTATTCTCAGAATTAATCTTATCCATATAAATAGCTCCTTAGTTAAATATTTAAAGAAAGAGAGTGATATTATGAATACTATTCTATTTGATTTAGATGGGACTTTACTTCCTGTTGATTTAGAGGAATTTACTCATGCTTATTTTACCCTATTATCAAAAAAACTATCAAACCATATTAACCCTAATAAAGTTCCTGAGCTTATTTGGGCTTCAACAAAGTATATGATTTCAAATTTAGATAATAACAAAATAAATATGGAAGCTTTTTTTGAGGATTTTCAAACTAGAATTGATAATAACTTAGAAGAATTACATCCTATCTTAAATGAATTTTATAAAGAAGATTTTAAGGAGTTAAAAAGTATAGTTTATCCAAATCAGCTTGCTAGTGAAATTATTACTATTTTAAAAGAAAAAAAATATGATATAGTGCTTGCTACAAATCCATTATTTCCAAAGCAAGCAACTCACCATAGGATAGAGTGGGCTGGGCTTAATAAAGATGATTTCAAGCTCATTACTACATATGAAAATACCCATTTCTGCAAGCCCAATCTAGAATACTATACTGAAATATTAGAATTAATTAATAGAAAAAATAGCGATGTTATGATGATAGGTAATGATGTTCAAGAAGATATCATTGCTTCCAAGCTAGGCATAAAGACATACTTATTAAATAATTATAAGATTGATAGAAAGAAAGGTAATATTGTTCCAGATTATGAAGGGTCATTTGAGGACTTATATGAATTTGTAAAGGAATTACCATCTGCTGCTTTTTAAATTTTATATAATATTAGGAGAGATTTATAATGAAATTAACACCAAGGTTACAGACAATTGCAGACTTTATAAGGAAAGATACAATAGTAGCTGATATTGGTACTGATCATGCGTACATACCAGTATATTTGTTAGAGAAGAACATTTGTGAAAGAGTTATTGCGACAGATATAAATAGTGGACCTCTTGAAAATGCAAAGTCTTATATTATGAAGAAAAGGCTAAGTGATAGAATTGAAACAAGATTAGGTAACGGCTTAAAGGTGTTAAAGGCAAATGAGGTAAATACTGCTATAATAGCAGGAATGGGTGGATTGTTAATTCGAGATATTTTAGAAGCTGATAGAGAAATAACAGACAGTATTGACTATTTTGTATTACAGCCTATGGTTGCTTCTGAAGAATTAAGAAGGTATTTATATTCAAATGGATTCAGAATAGAAAATGAGAAGTTAGCAAAGGAAAAAGATAAAATGTATGAAATAATTACTGTGTCTCATGGTCATGCTGCTATTGAAAATGAGATATATTTTGAAATCGGTGAGAAGTTAATTGAAAACAATGATGAACTATTAGATGAATTTATAAATAAAAAGTTAAGAGAGATAAAGAAAGTCATTAAAAAGCTTGAAAATAAAGACTCTTTTAATTCTACACAAAGATACAATCAATTAAAAAATAAATACAATGATATGTTGGAGGTGCTTAGGAGAATATGATATCAGGAGATATTATTAAAGCTTTATTCGAATTAGCACCACCTTATTTTGCTGATAAATGGGATAATTCAGGATTACAGCTAGGAAGCTATAATAAGAACGTCAATAACATTTTATTAGCACTCGATATTTCACCTGAAGTTGTTAAAAATGCAATAGAGAATAATATTGATATGATTATTACACATCATCCACTGATTTTTGATGATATTAAGAAAATATGTAGGGATGATAAAAAAGCAAAAATGTTGTATAATTTAATTAAAGAAGATATAGTGGTTTTTAGCGCACATACTAATCTTGATATGTGTAAGGGTGGAGTGAGTGATGTTTTAGGAGACATTTTAGGCTTAAAAAATCAAAAGGTTCTCAGCGTTTCATATACAGAAAAATTATTTAAGCTAGTTGTTTTTGTGCCAAAATCACATAGTAATAAAGTAAGAGAAGCAATCACATATCAAGGGGCAGGGCACATAGGTAATTATAGCTGCTGTACATTCAATGTAGAAGGTTTTGGAACCTTTATGCCTCATCAAGGGTCAAATCCATATATTGGGGAAACAGATAGACTGGAAAATGTAGAAGAAGTTAGAATTGAAACTATTGTAACTAGTAAGAATTTGGATGATGTATTAATAGCTATGCATAACGCACATCCGTATGAAGAAGTAGCTTATGATGTATATCTACTAGCAAACGATAACATTAAGTATGGACATGGACGAATTGGTGAAATAGATAAAGAACTATCATTAGTTGATTATGCAGAGATAGTGAAAACAAGGCTAAAATGTGATTCATTACGAGTTTATGGAAATATCAATAAAAAAGTTAATAAGATAGCTTTCTGTGGGGGGAGTGGTGCTGATTTTATAACAGATGCATATAAGATGAAGGCAGATGTTTTTATAACTGGAGATATAAGATATCATGAAGCTCAGCTAGCTTCTGAGTTAGGTATTTGCTTGATTGATGCAGGTCATTATCATACAGAAAAACCTATTTTAGATTCGTTAAAAAAATACTTATGTAGTATTGCAGGAGAAGAAGTTAATATAACTATATTTAAAAAGAACAATTTTCCTTTTCTAAGCTTATAATTTAATATTTATTTGTGCCATATTGTATATTTTTGATATATAATGATATTATTAGTCATGTTTATTGAAAATAAGGAGTTAATAATCTTTAGAAAAGTGTGACTATATATATGTTTTTTTAAAGTTGAGGAGGTCATGAAATGAATCAACTTAATTTATTGTGGCAGCTACAGAACTATGATAAAAAGTTAGATGATTTAAACAAAGAGCTTTTAGAAATTGAAAAAGGAGAAAATATCGAAGATGTTATTGTTAGGATTAAACAAATAGAATATGATATTACGGATTGCAAGACTCAGATTGATGTAGATAACGCAAAGATCAAAAGAAAGAACAGAAAAGTTGATGAATATAATTATAGGATAACTGAAAATAATAAAAAATTATATAGTGGAGAAATTGTAGATATTGACCAGCTTAATTTTATGAGTATGGAAAATAAAAAGCTTATTAACGAAGTAGAGGAACTTGAGTCAAAAATGTTAGATTTAATGGAGAATGTCGAAAAACTTAATGTAAAAATGATTGATCTCCAAAAGAAATATAATATGCTAAACAAACAGTTTGAAGATTACATGAAGGAAAAAGATAAAAAAACTGTGAAAATAAAAGATCAAATTAAAGAAACTACCAACCTAAAACAGAATGTTCTAGAAAACATGGATAAAAATTTAATTGAAAAATATGAACATCTTATGAAGAAAAAAGGTAAGGCTGTAGTTAAGGTCTTAGAGAAAAAATGCAATGGCTGTCATATGAATATTCCTCTTAGCTTACTTTCTAAGCTTAAGAGTAATAGTAGTATTAATTATTGTGATAATTGTGGACGAATTTTATATTATTCAGAAGAGTAGTGCTTTATATTTTTTTTAAAATTAAAATAATGTTGTTATATCAGATTTAAGAAATAAGTTTTTAATAGCTCATTTACAAAATGTTAGTATATTTTGAATAAATTACAATTTGATTTTTATGTTTTTATATGCTATAGTATTTCTTGTCGTAAAAAAAAGAAAATATATGAGTAAGTCAGATGGTTGCATGCTTTTGCATGAGGAAAGTCCGAGCTCCATAGGGCAGGATGCTGGATAACACCCAGTGGGGGCAACCCTAAGGAAAGTGCAACAGAAATATACCGCCTATCATTTTAGATAGGTAAGGATGGAAAGGTGAGGTAAGAGCTCACCAGCAGCTAGGCGACTAGCTGGCTATGTAAACCCCATCTGGAGCAAGACCAAGTAGGGACTAGAAAAGGTGGCTGCCCGTCACCATCCCGTAGGTAGGTCGCTAGAGCCTATTGGCAACAATAGGTGTAGATAGATGACTGTCAAATACAGAACTCGGCTTATAGACTTACTCATTTAAAATGAGATAAACACTTGCTTTTAAAGCAGGTGTTTTTTAATATTTATAATATCAAAATAAATAATTTGTTATAAATGTTACTGTTTTTATCTTTGAATTAATTTATAAATAAAATCAAAAATATTATATATTACTAATGTAATTCCTGCA
>DAOUQG010000136.1 GCA_030625765.1 Thermohalobacteraceae bacterium
GTTAGAGCGCCCGGCTCATAACCGGTAGGTCCGGGGTTCGAATCCCTGAAGGCCCACCATTTATGCCCAGATAGCTCAGTCGGTAGAGCAGGGGACTGAAAATCCCCGTGTCGGTGGTTCGATTCCGCCTCTGGGCACCATAAAATTTGTCCGTCATATTTATATGACGGACATTTTTTTATAGAAGTTTTAGAATTTGATCTAAAATCATTAGATACTTACTTTTATAAGTGGGTGTTACAGCTTCTTATACTTAGGTGAGAGTAGAATTTTCAACCTAAGTCTCGATGTTTAGCTTTAGCAAAACGAGTTCACTAAAACACTTTTCTGAAAATTTCTAGCAACATATCTTCTAAGATATTTCTTAGATTGTTAGTAATATAATCATTGTTTATTTTTAAAATAATGATATTACTTGGAACATTGTAATTAGTAATATCAAGAGAACTAAGAACAAGAGGGAAATCATTTTTATCAATATATACACAT
The DNA here is from genome assembly GCA_030625765.1 of Thermohalobacteraceae bacterium. Lineage (GTDB taxonomy): Bacteria > Bacillota > Clostridia > Tissierellales > VENL01 > DAOUQG01. The sequence continues at coordinate 490 of DAOUQG010000136.1, forward strand.
TTTTTCCCGTCCGAAAATAATCCATCATGTATTTGAAAAGAATATTGGATGCTTCCTTCAATAGGATTCCAATTAAAAGTATAATTTTCGTTATAGTAAATCTGATCACATAAATTAAGGGCAGAAGTAGTGCCTACTATTGAAAGTGTATCTTTATCTAGTGTAAGAAAATCTATGTTAAAGGTTACTTCTATTTTTTTATCATCCATATTTACATTAAAGCTAATCTTTTTTAGATTTTCAACTAAATCATATACTCTTAATATCTTAGGTAGATAAAAAATATCATCGTAGTTATGTTTTATGATGGTATTTTTTAATACCAAACTTTTATTTTTAATATATGATTTATACATTTTTGCACTATCTTTACCTGTTATTTTATCATCTCTTCTGAGACCTAGTTTTTCTTCTACAGTTTTTAAACTACAGTTATCTAATTCAAGTATTTTTTTATTTTTTCTAATCACTTTGATTAAATCAATTCCTCTTAATTTATTAAGTGAGAAGTCAACATTATAGCTTTTGTATTTTTCATTTAAAAAGGGGATATCAAAGCTATCACCATTATAAGTGATAAAAGCGTCAAATTTTGATATATCATTTTTGAAATTTAATAGTAACTCTTTTTCTTCATCAATATTTTCAGCAAAAAACTGTTTGATTACTATAGAGTTTTTTTCTATATACAGTAAGCCTATTAAAATAATCTTATCCTTTTTTCCATTAAACCCAGTAGTTTCAATATCAAAAAAACATATTTTTTCACCTGATATCTTATAGTTGATAGCATTTGGGATATAGATATTTTCATTTATTTTATTTATTATTACTTCCATTTTACCGCTCCTTATATGATAACGTTAATGAACATATTCTATTATACCAAATTTGGGTATTTTAATGAAATTGCAAAAGACTAAAAGTAATCTTTAACTTATTTTAATGAAATAATTGACATATTAGGTATACTATTGTACAATGTAAATAGATTTTTAGTAAAGGAGAGAATTTTGTGAGTGAGGTTGTTCTTAATTAAAGGCAATTAAATAATGACAGCTATGTTTGTATTTAAAGGGGTACTTTTAGCTAGAATAAGTATACCTTTATTAATTTATGTTTTTTTGCTGTCAGTGTAATTAAGACAATTTCCCAACAATATAATAATTACTCTAATATTTTTTTGATTATTATATACTTATTCCCGTGGATTTTGCTTCACGGTTTTATTTGTTTTTGTAGTGAAAATTATTAACTAAATTATTAGTTATATTTTAATTTTTTTTGAAAACTGTGGGTAGTTGTTTACTCGCAGTTTTTTTGCATATATTGCTAAAACAGAGGAGGTACATCATGATTGAAAAAACTTATAAAACATTAGAATATCAGAAAATTAAAGACAAACTAAAAGAATTTACATTAAGTGAACTAGGTAATAAGTTGGTAGATAAGCTTCAGCCTTCTACTAATTTGAAAGCTATTCAAACTTCTTTAGAGTTGACTACAGAAGCAAAAAATATTCTAAACAGGTCATCTCATTTACCACTACATGGATTACATGATATTGAAGATCTATTATTAAAGATTCAGAAAGGTGGGATTTTATATCCGAATGATTTAGCTAAGGTCTCATCCTTTTTAAGGGGATGTAGTAAAATGAAAAAGTTTATGATTAATCAAGAATATGTAGCGCCAAATTTAAGTAGCTATAGGTACAATATTTCTGAGTTTCCTGAAATTGAAGGTGAAATTGAAGCATCAATAGAGGGTAGTAAAGTAAGTAGTAAAGCAAGTAGTCAGCTTGCAAAAATAAGAAGAAAAATTAAAATAACGGAGGAACAGATAGAACAGAAAATTCAAAATATGCTTCATTCGTCTAAGTACAAAACATATATCCAGGACTTTTTTGTAAGCAAGAGAAATGATAGATACGTAATCCCTGTTAAGTCCTCCTATAAAAATCAAATAGATGGGGTGATTGTAGATGCATCAGCTACAGGTTCAACAGTATTTATTGAACCATCTTCTATAACTAAGCTTAGTAATGAGTTAAGCATTTTAAAATCACAGGAGGAAGCAGAGGAATACCAAATATTAGCCTCAATTAGCGGATATATTGGACTGCATTTGAAAGAAATTAAAATAAATCTAGAAGTTATGGGTGAATATGATTTCGTCTTTGCTAAGGGTAGGTATAGTAACTCTATTGATGGAATAGAAGCAAATGTAAATACAAATGACTTTATTAAAATCGTTAAGGGAAAGCATCCCTTGTTAGGAAAGGAAGCTGTACCATTAGACTTTGGGATTGGTGAAAACTACCGAACATTAGTCATTACAGGTCCAAACACAGGAGGTAAGACAGTAGCACTAAAAACAATAGGGCTACTAACTCTAATGGTTCAATCTGGGATGCATATTCCTGCAAAAGAAGGTACTGAAATTGCAATATATGAAAGGATATTTGTTGATATTGGAGATAATCAGAGCATTGAACAATCTCTGAGTACTTTCTCAGGACATATGAAAAATATAATACAAATTATGAACAAAGCAAGATTTTCTACTTTGATAATTTTAGATGAAGTAGGTACAGGGACAGATCCATCAGAGGGTGCAGCACTAGCAGCGGCTATATTGGACGACATGTATAGATGTGGTGCTGTGACTGTAGCAACAACGCATTATGGAGAAATTAAAGATTTTGCCGATCAGCATGAAGGATTTGAAAATGCATGTATGGAATTTGATTCAGAAACTTTAAAGCCTTTATATAAATTATCTATAGGGAAAGCTGGCAAGAGTAATGCTTTATGGATATCTGAAAAACTTGGAATGAAGCCTAAAGTTCTTGATAGAGCAAGGAAGTATATTCAAAACAGGGATGGAAGTTCTGATAGTAAAATAAGTTTCGAAATTGAAAATTGCAATTTAAAGCTACAGAAAAAGAAGAAAAAGACATCACAAATAATGCAGAAACCGAAAACATCAGATTATAGAAAGGGAGACACAGTAATCATTGGAAATAACAATGAAAAGGGAGTAGTGTATGAACCTGAAGATGATAATGGGTATGTTACTGTATTAGTAAAGAATGAATTTATTAAAGTAAAAAATAAAAGATTAAGACTTCATTTAAAAAGAGAGAAGTTATATCCTGAAGGATATGATTTTGATATAATTTTTCTTCCTTATAAAAAAAGAAAGCTTAAGCATGATATGAATAGGGGTTCTGTAAAAAACGTAGATGAATATCGTGAGAGGATTGAAGAAATTGAAAATAATTAATCTGAAAGAAATGGTACTATGAATTTTAATAATTATCCTTGCTGTTCAGATATGCAGCACTTCTTTGATTGTAAATTAAGGTAAGAAATGCTGTATATGATTCACGACTAAAAAAGATACTAAGTGATTCACAAGGAATCAAAGATTTCTGTTCTCTGATGAAGATACTAAGTGACCAACATCAAATCAAAAGAAGATTTGAGTTGTCTACTTATACTTATGGTGAAGAAACTAAGTGATTCACAACTGATGAAGAAACTAAGTGATAAACACCAAATCAAGATTTGGGTTTCCTACTTAAAATCGAAGATTTGTGTTCTCTGATGAAGATACTAAGTGACTTACAACAAATTATAAATTTGTGTAATCTACTTATACTTATCGGATAATTATTAAAATTCAAATGTGTTGTGCTTTCATAACATTTTGTACCTTGAGTAGGCAAGGCATGTTGGTTAATCTGAAGGTTTATTAGAATTATAGTTAACTATTTATGTTTATGGATTAATTTTACTTGGGGGTGGTTTGTGTGAGCAAATTAAATAGAATTAAAATGATACTAAATCACATAGAAAGAGAAATAAACTATATTTGATTCTAATTTGAAAGGGGAATAAAGAATGAATTTTCGTTTTGCTAATGAAAATGATATACATGAAATAATTGAGGTAATCAGACAGTCATTTTTAAAAGCTTCAGATGAAGTAGATGAGGATGATGCTAATAAAACAGCTGAAACCTTTGCATATTATTATAATTTTGATGAGTATCTTCCAGAATATATAAATATTGCTGAAAACGATGATAGAATTGTTAGCATGGCAGGAATAATACCATTATCTCTAGAGAAAAATCGAGCTGAAATAAAAGCAGCACAGCTTAACCCTGTAGCAACTTTAAATGAATATAGAAATAAAGGGATAGCTGCAAGATGTATAGAAAATTTGTGTAATTTACTAAGAAATGATGGATATTCTTTATTTTATGTTTGCGGTCATCCTAATTATTATAGTAAGCTAGGATTTGTACCAGTATTTAACGCGTATCGTTCTAGGATTTCATTAGAAAGGCTTTTAAATATTACATCAAAAGCTAAAGTAATAGAATATAGCAAGGAATATAACGAGCAAATAATTGAAGTATATAAAAAATCTGTTTCCCAAAATCTATTAAAAGTAGAAAGAAATCTTAGTTGGATAAATAGAAAAATAGTTGATAATAAGGATGGAGAGTACCCATTTTGTACTACCTTAGATAAAAACATACTATTATCAACGATAGATGGAAAAATAACTGGATATCTTTTATTAAATGATAATAATACCGAAGTAGAAGTTGAAGAGATTAAAGCACTAAATACAGATAGCATTCTAGCATTATTAAAAGGGTTAGAAAGAATTGGAGAAGCTAGAGGAGTTGATGAAATTGAAATTTCTGATACTGTACCTGAAGAAATAGCACATAGAATACTATTAGATTTAGGTGGAGAAGTAAAAAAAGTAAATGTGAAAGCATTTATGTTGATAATTTTATCAGTTGCAAATCTCTTAATTTCAATGGAAGAAGAATTTTATCAAAGAATTAATAGCTCAGAACTAGCAGAAAAGCCCTTTGATTTAGTTATTAAATGCGATGATGAGAGAGTAAGGTTAAACTACGCTAAAGAACTTAAGATAGTAAAGGATAAAGATGATGAAACACATAGCAAAACTATCAAGCTTTCAAAAGAGGTGCTAACAATTCTTTTTGCAGGGTACAAAAACATCTATGAATTAATCGAAGAAGGAGTATGTCATTATATTGATAAAGATGAAGCAAGAATACTAAATATTCTTTTTCCTAAACATAATATGTATATATCAAGTTTAGATATGATATAAGAGAGAGCCAGTATAGGCTCTTTTTTATTTGGAGCAATAATATATTTGTGATAGAATTAAATAAAAATTCAAAGAGGAAGATGAATAAATATGACTAATAAATCAAGAAAATTAGAATATACATATAAATTTTTATCGCAGATTATAAAGGATAATAAGAATTCTAATATAGAGAAATATATTAATTATGTGAAGAGTCTTTTGTATTATGTAGGAAAGGTTTCTTTAAGTACTTTATATTTAAAATATAAAGGAATAAACCTAAAACAGTTTAAAGATATAGTTTTCAATAATTCTTTAGAAAATCTACCAGAAATATTTTTTGACTTAGAATCTGTATTTACATCAAATAAAAACATATCTGATGAAGATAAGGCACTTATTGTAACAAATATTCAGAAGCTTAATTTAGAGGAATTAGAACAAATATGTTTAGGAGAAATGTATCAATCATTTATTACTAGTAAAGAAAGAAAATATCTTGGTCAGGTGTATACTCCAAAGCAAATAGTAATACAGATGATCAATGAAGGAATAAATGTAGAGAAAATTATTAACAATCCTTATTTTAAGGTTATTGATCCAGCGTGTGGTGGAGGATATTTTCTTATTGAAGCATATAAGAGAATAAAAGAAATTTTACTGGATAATTATGATAAAATCTTGTTTAAAAAACCTGAGATGAAAGAAAAGCTAGATAGGAATATTGATAGTTTTATTATTGAAAATAATTTGTGGGGTTGTGATATAGATCAATTTGCAGTATTTATGACGACTATATCAATACTTTTAAAGGGTAAGCCAAACAAAAATACTAAAGTAAATATCTACAAATTAGATTTTCTTTTAGAAGGAAAATCTAACATTTTTGACTTAATAGACTATGATAGAAAACAAAAAAACAAAGATTTAAGCAACATAAAATTTGATTTAGTAATAGGAAATCCACCATATATAGGACATAAGAAGATTGATAAGAATTATAGAAAGGAGTTACAAAACTATTATCAAGATGTATATTCTGATAAATCGGATATTTCATATTGTTTTTTTAAGAAGGGCTATGAATTATTGCAAGATGAAGGGGTACTATTGTATATAACTTCTAGATATTTTTTAGAAGCACCTTCAGCTAAAGGCTTAAGAAAATTTATAGTTTCAAATTTCATAATTGAATTTATTGTAGATTTTTTTGGAAAAAAACTATTTAAAGGAATTGGTATAAGCCCTGTAATAATAAAATGTATTAAAGAGGAATTTCAAAAAGAAAAAACTAATATATATAGATTTAAAGATATTAAAATTAATGCTAAAAAAGACATAAAAATTTTCGTTGAAGAGTTATTTAATCATTATTTAATACAATCAACAGGTTTATCGTCAGAAGGTTGGATGCTAATGAATAGAGAAGAAAAGGAGCTATACGAAAAAATACATAATATGGGACAAATAAATTTAAATGAAATCTGTTATTGCAATCAAGGGATAATTACTGGGTGTGATAAAGCTTTCATAATTGATGAAGAAACTATTAAGAAAGAAAATCTTGATCGAACAATAATCAAATCATGGATTAAAAACAGTGGAGTAAAAAAGTATAAAATGGGAAAAGTTGAGCAGTATATTATTTATACTGATTTAATTAATGACCTGAAGACTTATCCCAATGTACTTAATCATATTGCACCTTTTGAAGATAAACTAAAAAAGAGAAGAGAATGTCAGAAAGGGCTAAGAAAGTGGTATCAGCTTCAGTGGGGACGTCGGTTAGAAATATTTCAAGGCCCTAAAATATTATTTCCCTTTAAGGCTGAAGCAAATAGATTTACAATTGCATATGAAGAAATACTTTGTAGTGCAGATGTATATATTATGAATTTAAAGAATAACTTATACGGAGTATCATTGGAATACTTATTAGCTTTTTTAAATTCTTCATTGTGTGAGTTTTATTTTAAATCAGTAGCAAAAAAAGTTGGAGAAAAGATGTACGAATATTATCCTAATAAGGTAATGAGCCTAAATATGAGAGTAGGAAAAGAAATTAAAACTATAGAACAAAAGGTTATTAATATTACTAAGCTACAACAAAAAAATACAGAATGTATAGAGAAAACTAAAGTTGATGATAATGTAAACAATGATATTTTCGGAACAATAAAAGATGAAATTAAGTTCATAGATAATTACTTTTATAGCCTGTATGAGTTAAGTGAAAAGCAAATAAGACTTATTGAAAGTACTATATTGAATATGTAAATCATAAAATATTAGTGTATCCCAGAGGAGTGGATATAAATGAATGTTGTTGAATTATCAGATTACAAAACTAACATAGTTGAAAAAATATGCTTAGATAAATTTGAAAATGATATAATGTTAGTTTTTAACAACTTTAGCAAAGAAGCAATTATGTATGTTGTAGAAAAAATCAAGAGAGATATTAAAGATTTTGAAGCAAAGGGTGTAGTATTTGATTGCAAGCTTATTAAAATATGTTGTAGTATGTATTTGGGAATAGCTTGGAGTATGTATAAAAAGGGTAAAAA
>DAOUQG010000006.1 GCA_030625765.1 Thermohalobacteraceae bacterium
GCTAAAAAGACAAGTGATTTGATTCCCATGTGCCATAATATATTTTTGACTGGTGCTGATATAAGCTATGAAATCGATGAGCCTTCGAGTTCAATTCATATTACTGCAACGGTAAAAACAGTTGGCAAAACAGGTGTAGAAATGGAAGCTCTTAGTGCCGTTTCTATTGCTGCTCTTACTATATATGATATGTGTAAGGCAGTTGATAAGGATATGGTTATAAGTGATATTAGGCTGATTGAAAAAATGGGTGGCAAGAGTGGTCACTATATAAGAAAAGGGGAGAAATAATATGATAAAAGGAAAAATTATAGCTATTAACATTAGTGAGAAAAAGGGTGTGCCAAAGACTTCTATTCAAGAAGGTATGTTTCTTGAGAATCATGGGCTAGAAGGCGATGCACATGCTGGAAAATGGCATAGACAAGTAAGCTTACTAGCTAATGAAAGTGTTGACACAATGAGAGATCTTGGAGTTAAAGGGCTATGCTCAGGGAAATTTGCTGAAAATATTACGACTGAAGGTATTTTGTTATGGAAAATTCCTGTTGGAACAAAATTAAAGATTGGAGACACAATCCAAGAAGTAAGTCAAATCGGTAAAGAATGCCACGATGGTTGTGCTATTAAGAAACAAGTAGGACAATGCATCATGCCGACACAAGGGATATTTACTAGAGTGCTTAAGAGTGGTAAGGTTAAAGTTGGAGATGTGATAGAAGCTATAGAGGAATAGAAAATGGGATGTCAGGTTGCATAATATTTATGTAACCTGATATTTTTATATGTAGTAGTTTTTTAATTATGTTATAAGCTTAAATGCACCTATTATGCTAAAAAAGTCCTTATTATAGATGAAAAGATAGAGGATTTTAAGAGTTTAAAATAGAATATGATAAAGGGACGTCAGACTGAGTAAAACCGTGCTATGAAAGCACCATATAATATATTGTTTTATATATTAATTAGGAGAGATACAATGAAATTAAGATATCGTTGTTTAATATTAGTCCATGATGATACTGTTGTTAAAAGTACACCAAATATACATTATCCATCTTTTATAGAAGCTTTAGAAGTGCTACGACCAGATGTTCAATTAACACTTGAAGAGTTTGTCTCTTATTGTTTTAGTCCTGGGTTTACAGAACTATGCAAGGATGTTCTTAATTTTAATGAAGAAGAACAAGCTTATCAGCAAAAAATATGGAAAAATTACACGAAATCAAAATCACCTGATTTTTATGAAGGTTTTCCAGAACTAATTAGAGAATATAAGTCATTAGGTGGAATAATAACTGTTGTTTCACATTCAGAAAGAGAACAAATAGAAAGAGATTATAAAGTAAATTGTAATCTCATACCTGATTTAGTTTTTGGCTGGGAGTTACTAGAACATCAAAGAAAACCTAACCCTTACCCAATTATTGAAATAATGAAGAGATATAATTTATCTGAATCAGAAGTAGTAGTTGTTGATGATTTAAAACCAGGCTTAGTAATGGCAAAAAGCTGTAACATACCATTTATTGGAGCTGGTTGGTCGAAAAAAAGTGATGAAATAATTAATTATATGAAAGCTAATTCTGATTATTATTTTTCATCAGTTAAAGCATTAAAAGATTTTATTATTACAGAGTAATTAATATAATTCTGTTTTATTTTTTTTCTGATATTAAATGTCAAGACCATAAAATGTCAAGGGGTCGGAGTTGTTGGCAACATGCTTTAATGAGGTACTTTCGAAACTAAAAAAGGTTAAACTTATTGATTTAATAAGTTGTTTTTGACTATAAAAATTAATAATTAATAAAACTTGTGAAAAAGTGAAATGATAATAGCTTTCATTATGCCATTTACACTTAACTCGAAACAAATTTAAGATGGAGAAAAAACCCCATCTTAAATTTGTTTCACTTTATTATTCATGGGTTAAAAGAAATAATGACAATGAATTATATATTAACTACTACGTTGATACTGTAGGAAGAAATAAATCTGAATTTTCTTCATAGACTATTGAAACAAGCGAAATATCCAATAATAAACAAAGAAGATAACTGTAAAGATAATATGCTATAATAATGTTATAAAATGAAAGTAAGGGTGATATGTATGCAAATAAAGAAAGAATTAGAAGAAAGAATATATGAGATGGAAAAAGTAGCTAGGATATTTAATATAGAACCCTTCGATATGTATTTTTTGGGAGGGTCTGCATGTATACTAGGTGGATACAGTGATAGAGCAACAAGAGATTTTGACTTTCTAGATCTAAACTATTCTGCTAAATTAGGTAAAGTATTTATTCATTTAAGGGATTTTGATATGCTGGAATATGAGAGTACATTAATATCACCTAAATACAAAGAAAGAGCAATAAAATTAGGACAATTCAAATATTTGAGCATTTATGTTTTATCAGTTGAAGATATAATTGTAAGTAAAATCATAAGGCTGCAGGAAAAAGATTTACAAGATATAGATATTCTTATCAAGAGAGCGGACAAAATGTTAATTAATCAAATTATTGATGAAGTAATAAATAGAAATGACTTATTTGAAACTAAAAAAATAGGATTCATAGAAAAACTGTATTTATTTAAGGAGCGATATAATGTATAGGATAGTTTGTGAAAGCTATATAAATTATATGAACGATTTTAAAGAAAAGGATAAAGATAATTACCGTTATCAAGTTATGCTACCATTAGGTTTAATAATGGATCTAGAGCAGTATAAAAAAGAAAAAGCAAAAGAGACATTAAGATATAAAAAATTGGAAGATTTTATTTGGTATGTAAAAAAATACATTCACAATTATCAGTGCTTTAAAGCTTTTTTATGGATTTTAGAATCAAGAGGAATTAAAGGTCAATATTATGGAGTATCAACTGAAGAAGAATTAATAGAACAAATAAAAACAACAAAAATGTTTTTAAAATTATCGTATTGGAATTAAGGAATGTTGTTATAAAGGAGGTCAGGTCTGACAAATTGACAAACTAATGGTGAAAAGTCAATTTGTATGGTTTAGTTATAGGTAACCCAATTAGATGGGCAATGACATTATTAATAAAACTATATAAGATGCTTTTAATGAAGCAGAAAAACTTGCGATAAAGGGCAAAGAGATAACACCATTCCTACTTGATAAAATAAAGATCATACCTTCTGGAAATAGTCTTGAATCAAATATTCTGCTTGTATACAATAATGCAATGATAGGATCTAAGCTAGCTTTAGAGTTGTCAAAATCATAATTGAATCCCTTTCCATTGTAGTATCACAACTATGCTATTTGCTAAAATCATGAAAGTATAATTTTATATCCAATAGCTGAGAATATTTATGAAGACAGTATTCTTATTAACTCAATAATGACTAAAAGGAGCACAAAAAAACTAAAGTGTTCTATTTACAAGATAATTTGATGGAGAATTGGAGGACTATTGGTGAAAAAAACAATCAAACAAAGTGATATGAAATGTAGACAAAGATGGTTATATGTATTCTTAGGAATCATAATCATGATGTGCATAGGTACTGTATATTCATGGAGTGTTTTTAGAATCTCTATTGAAAAGATTTTTGATATCGGAGCCGCTCAAAGTGGTTTTCCGTATATGATTTCTTTAGCTTTTTATGCTCTTCTAATGCTTTTAACAGGTAAATATTTAGACAAATATAACCCTAAATTAATAGTTCTAATAGGTAGTCTGCTTGTGGGATTAGGCTGGATATTATCTGGATTTGCTAAAAATATATATGTTCTAACCGTTACTTATGGAATCATTTCAGGTTCTGGGGTGGGTATAGTTTATGGCGTTCCAATGACGGTAGTTGCTAAATGGTTTCCAGAGAAGAAAGGTTTTATTGTAGGTCTTGTATTGATAGGATTTGGGCTGTCACCATTTATTACAGCACCAATTGCGGGGTACTTAATAAAAAATTATGGAGTTATGAAATCGTTTCAGATTTTAGGGGCAGCTTTTATTGTGATAATCCCATTACTCTCATATCCATTTAGTTATCCTTCTGAAGATAATTATAAATATTCAAAAACGACCTCTAACACAACCATAAAAACGCATGATATAAATACTTCGGATATGATTAAGTCTGAAAGCTTTAAGGGCCTGTATTTAAGTTTTATGATTGGAACTATGATTGGATTAATGTTAATTGGTATGACAAGTAGTGTTGGAATTGAATTAATAAATCTTTCTCCTAATAAAGTTGTTTTATTAATGTCTTTATTTGCAGTTTTTAATGGCATAGGCAGACCTATATTTGGGTGGCTTACTGATAAGTTCTCTCATAAAAAAGCAATGTTAATTTCTTTTGGACTAATTATTATGGCTGCATTTTTAATGTTAATAGCAAATAATGGGAGTGTGGGTTTGTATAGTATAGCTTTCTCAATATTTTGGTTTAATCTAGGAGGATGGTTAGCCATTGCTCCAACTTCAACGCTTGCTTTATACGGGACAAAGCACTATAGTCAAAATTATGGAGTTGTTTTTACTGCCTATGGAATTGGAGCTATTATTGGTGTGGTTGCTTCTGGATTGATAAAGGATGTATTTGGAAATTATTATTCAGTTTTTTATTTTATAATAGGTTTATGTGTTTTAGGCATATTATCATCGCAAAAACTGATAAAAACTAGATAAAATACAAATACATTTTATGTCATTATTCAACTACCTCTCTGCCAGAAATCATTCCAATATGATACTTATTCATAAGAATCTCCTTTCAAATAATTTTTTTAAAAACAAACGATTTTATAAAGAGTGAAATGCCTTACTGCTACATTTTACTATATATATAACCGTAATAACATTGATTTATAAACCTGAAACATTGTGATGGATCTATTGTATTGAATATAATCGAATAGATAATATTTTGAGAATATTTAGTAAATGTAAATCAATGTTGCTTAAAGAACAAATAAATGATAACATAATAAACAAATGATTAATTAATAAGCATAAGTTTATAGATGAAATTAGGTGAGTATTTTGACAAACAGAGAAAAAGAAATATTAGATATTATAAGGAAAAATCCTTTGGTTTCCCAACAAGAGATTGCTGAAATTCTAGGAATTGCTCGTTCATCTGCAGCAGTTCATATTACAAACCTTATGAAAAAAGGGTATATAAAGGGCAAAGGATATATATTAAAAGAGAAAGATTATGTAACAGTTATTGGAGGAGCGAATATTGACCTAATTGGATTTCCTGTAGGAAAGCTTAATCTTTACGATTCAAATCCTGGGAAGATAAAAATTTCATTAGGTGGTGTAGGCAGGAATATTTCAGAAAATCTTGCTAAGATAGGTATAGATACAAAGCTAATTACTGCCATAGGAGATGATTTGTATGGGAGAAAAATCTTGAATGAATGTAAATTGTCAGGAATTGATATGGAGAATTCATTAATACTTAAAAACAATTCTTCATCAACATATCTTTCTGTTTTAGATGAAAACAGAGACATGAAGGTTGCTATATCACATATGGATATTATAGATGAATTAAGTATAGACTTCATGAGGCAGAAATCATCAGTTATAAAAAATTCCAAATGTGTGGTAGTAGATACTAACATAAAAAAAGAAGTTCTAGAGTATTTGGTTACTAATTTCAAGGAAGTGGATTTTTTCTTAGATACTGTATCTACGGTAAAGGCAAAAAAGGTAAAAGATTTTGTTGGTGCATTTCATACTATAAAGCCAAATAAAATTGAGGCACATGAGCTGACAGGAATAAATATTGATTGTGAAAAAGATGCTAGAAAAGTCATAAACTACTTTTTAGAATCTGGTGTTCAAAGAGTATTTATAACTCTTGGCAAGGATGGAGTATATTATGGTGATAATCAAGTCATAGGTTATTTACCTTCTAGAGATATTAAAATAGTTAACGCAAATGGAGCTGGAGATGCCTTCACTGCAGGACTTGTATATAGCTATCTAAATAATTTTGATATTATAAAAAGTGCAAGGATTTCAATTGTTGCGGCAATCATTGCACTGAGTCATGAAAATACAATCAATCCTAATATGTCTGTAAAAAGAATAGAAGAAATAATTAAGGAGATGGAATAATGCTTGAGAGATATTTAGAAATACATCCTGAAGTTGATAAGGCACTTAAAGAGAATAGACCAGTGGTTGCATTGGAATCAACCATAATTTCTCATGGCATGCCTTACCCTCAAAATGTAGAAACTGCCATAAAGGTTGAAGCTATAATAAGACAAAATGGAGCTGTACCTGCTACTATAGGAATTATCAATGGAAAATTAAAGGTTGGGTTAAATTCTGAAGAAATAGAACACATGGCAAAAAGTAAGGATGTCATAAAGGTGAGTAGAAGAGATATTCCCTTTGTTATATCTAAGAAGCTTGATGGAGCAACAACTGTAGCTGGAACTATGATAATTGCTAATCTAGTAGGTATAAAGGTTTTTGCAACAGGTGGTATTGGTGGAGTTCACAGAGGTGCCGAAAATACCTTCGATATATCTGCTGACCTTAAGGAACTTGCAAATACAAATGTAGCAGTTGTATGTGCAGGTGCGAAGTCAATATTGGATATTGGACTTACATTAGAATATCTTGAGACCCATGGTGTTCCTGTTGTTGGATATGGAACTGAAGAGTTTCCTGCATTCTATACAAGAAGAAGTGGTTTCAAGGTAGATTACAAAGTAGACTCTCCTAAGGAATTGGCAGCTGCTATAAAAGCAAAGTGGGATTTAAACCTTGAGGGAGGGCTGGTTATAGGCAACCCAATTCCAAAAGAATATGAGATGGACTATGACATTATTAATAAAGCTATAGAAGATGCTTTGCATGAGTCAGAAAAACTTGAGATAAAGGGTAAAGAGATAACACCATTCCTCCTTGATAAAATAAAGAGTATAACTTCTGGAAAGAGCCTTGAATCAAACATTCAACTTGTGTACAATAATGCAATGATAGGAGCTAAGATAGCTTTAGAGTTATCAAAATTATAATCAAATTGCTTTAAGTACTAGAACCTAAATATCGCCCATTTATTTAGAAATTGGCGATATTTTTAAGATCAATTTTTGACAAGGGGACGGTTCGAGACTGCTGAAAAAGTACCTTTTTTGAAAAACCAACCTAGTAAAAATGTGGGATTGAGTGTCTAAAAATCAAAAAAATATGACTTTTTCAGTGGTCTCAATTGTTCCTGTGACAAAGTAAGGTAAAACAATACAATCGCATAGTTGTTTAAGTTCATTGAGCTTTTAAATATATGCTCCTATATTTGTATGTATTTTATATAAGTAGTTACACAAAATAATATTAGACTATTATATAGGTGGTGAATTTATTATGAGTAGAAATGGACCTGTTGATCCAAATGCAAGAACTGCTTTAAATAGATTGAAATATGAGATAGCTAATGAATTAGGAGTACCACACAATATGACTGAAAACCCAAATGCTTACACTCCAGGTCAAGATATATATCTTGCAGGAAATGTTGGGGGACAAATGACAAGAAGATTAATTGAAATGGGAGAAAAAATGTTAATTAATAAAGATGAGTAAAAAAGCTTAAGGTTAAACCTTAGGCTTTTTTGTATCTACTTCTTACTAATAATAAGCAGTTCTCGTCATAAAAATATATTTTATAATATTATCATATAGGTTGATGCAAAGTGTACTATAATAGTCATATACATAGCAGTAATGTATATCTTTAAAAAGGATATTTGATAATATAACAAAAATATAAGCTAAAGCTATTATTTTTCACTTAGTTATTTCTTTGGATTAATCAATTGATTTTCAGCCATTTCAATTAATCGTTTAGTCATATGTCCTCCCAATGAACCTCCAAGTTTTCCATTGCTTCGAGAGGTGATATTACCTTTATCTTCATTTGATTCATTCTTTATACCAAGTTCATTAGCAATTTCTATTTTCATTTGGGTTAGAGCTTCTCTTGCATTAGGGTTAACAGGTTTTCTTGACATAAATCTCACCTCTTTTCTTAAATTATATTTTCATTAATAGTTTATAAGTGTAAATTTTCACTATAATTGATTCTTGTTTTATTTTGCCTTAATTTAAAATAAGAATACTAGGAAAGTTAGGGAAAAGTTTTAATGAGTTGGGCTTTGATTAGTGTGTCAATGAGTCTCAGTTGTTTATAACATACTCTAATGATGAACTTTTCAAAGCTAAAAAAGGTTAAACCATAGATCTAAAAAGTATTTTTGTCTCATAAAAACTAATAATTAATAAAACATGTGGGAAAACAGGACTAGGATAAAAAGAACCTATATGCTAATAAGGATGGGAATGACGGTAAGAAAGAAGGTTAACTCTACTACATATTGAAATATACAAAAAAAGTACAAGCCATAATAATGAGATTGCCAACAACCCCGACCCTACGACACATTTGAATATAAAATCATTATTAGACTACCTATAAGGAATTAAACTGAGAATACTAAATACAACAGAAAATTGGATAGTACTTTCTTGCTTTTGAAAAATATTTTTCCCGTTTAGATAGTGAGAAGTATTTTGAGAACTATGATAATGATATTTTATATGAATGGTTTTAGAGGTTTTTTGTTCTATTATGTAAGGAGTAAAATATAAAACTAATAACAATTTGAAATAAGCTGTCTTAATTGATATAATTTATTGTATTAAGTAATGTAGGATGGTGGAATATTTGGAAGCATGTGCCTATTTTTGCAAAAACATTGATAAACACCAAAAACAGGCGATTTTGAATAGAGAAAGAATACTTTTTATGATTGGGAAACTATTAAGAAACTTATAAGAAAGTAATTTAACAGAACCTAGGTTTTTATGAATCCCTTAATATTCGAAAAGAGCACAAAAAATATTTTTGAAAGGTGATATTATGAGTATTTATAGTGTAGTAAATATCGATGTTGTTGGATCAAGAAAATTAAAAGACAGAGGTGAGAAACAGGAAATAATAAAGTGTTATATTGAGAAGGTGGAAAAGGAATTTGAAAAGCTTCTAGTAGCACCTATCACTTGGACATTAGGTGATGAATGGCAAATAGTATTAAACAAACCTTCTAAGAGTTACTATGTTATAGAAAGATTCCAAAAACTATTGAAAAGCGACGGCATTGATATTTATGCAGGAATAGGAATTGGTAAGCTACAAACAAATATCTATAAAGATACTAGACTTATGGATGGAGAATGTTTTATCAGAGCTAGACAAGCATTAGAGATTGCTAAAAAAAAGAATAGATTTTATAATGACAAGATAAATAGTAAGGAAAATAATATTTATTTTGATGCTAAGGAAATTAAATTAAGCTCTATATATGAACATTTATATAAGTCAAGTCTTATGGATGTTGCAGCTACATCCTGTAAACAAACTAATTTAATAGATATAGACATGAACAAAGATGTCTTTGAAAACAACTTATTTTTAAATAATATAATAAACACGCTAATTGAAAATAATGAGGTTTTGAAAAGCAGGATTACGAAAAAACAAACAGAGATTATAGAACTCTATGAGGACGTTGGTTCATATAGCAATATAATAAGCAAGAATAAAAACATTTCCAAATCTAGTATAAGTCAAAAGTTAAATGATTCAAATTACTTTGTTATTGAAAATAATAGATTTATGATTGCATTACTTTTGAACTTTTACAGTAAAATTTGCGGGGGTAATATAAATGAATTTTAGAGTTTTATTATTTCTTGTTATTGGACACTTACTTAGTGATTTTATTTTCCAAAATAGTTCTATACTTAAAAAGAGATTTAGCGAAAATAAGAAGGAAATTATAGTTGGAAATTTACTTCATTGTTTAATACATTTTAGTTGTTCAGTGATATTAACACTATATTTTGTAATAGAAGGGCATTTAACATTGTTAGTTTATTTGATAAGTTTAATCCTTATAGCATGTGGACATTTTATTATTGACGTTTTAAAATCATTATTGATTTTGGGTTGGCCATCTATTCAAAACAATATTTATATATTTATATCGGACCAACTTTTACATATTCTTACAATAACATTGATTGTAATTGTTTATAATCCAAGTATAAACTTATCAAAAGCATTTTCTTTTATTAAAGATTATCCAAATAATATTGAGATATTTGATAGGTGGTTAATATTGATTATTATCTTTTTTGCCTGCACTAGTGGTGTTGGAATTTTTATCAAAAAATTTATTACATATATAAATCTTAAGAAGTATAAGAAGTTTATTGACAAAGGAAATAGAATAATAGAAAAGAATTACGATGATCTAGGTATTTATAATGGAGGATATATAATAGGTATATTAGAAAGAATTCTTATATTATTAGGTATGGCGATTGGACAACCTGGGATAATAGGGTTTGTACTTACAGCTAAATCAATTGCTAGATTCAAGAAATTAGATGATAGTAGGTTTTCTGAATATTTTATAGTAGGAACTTTTATTAGCTTTATTTGTGCAATAATAGGTGGTATATTTATAAGCTCACTACAAGTAATTCCAATCATCATATAAAATAATTAAAGGCAGTTGTTTGTCTTTTGCTAGCTTTATAGCTTCTCTTGCCCTATAAAATGAAGGTCCATCCAATTGATTTACAGTTAGTTCAAAATCATTTATAGTGATCTCACCGATACCAATACCAGTATAAAATTTGATTTCTGGCAAAGTATTTCTAAAAAACTTAATAACTTTTAAATAATCGCAGGGGTATTTTAGAAGTCCTTGCCATTCATCACCAATGGTTATTAAAAATGGTGATGCAATAACATCTTTAAAATGTTCATTGGTTTGTTTTAGCATATCTATAATTTTATACTGTATCTTGTCACGGTTTTTTAATTTTCTTGAAGATCTTACATCACAAACTATAGTACAATAAATCATGACTACCTCCTAGTTGATATAGTTAAGCTTAAAACATAACTTACCTACAGTTCATATTTAAACATTAACTATAAAACAGTTTAGATTCAAACCTAAACTTTGATTTTTGTTTATGGATTATTTGAATATAGTATTTGTTGAGTACAGACAAAAAATAATATTAATATTCTATAGAAGCATATTTTATAATATGAGAATTTAAATAAGTTGTGAGTTAATCTAACAAGTTTTTTAAATCATAAATGACAAAGGGACGTTTCGTTTGACATATAAGTAGTTAATAATAAACAAAATTATGACAAAGGGACGTTTCGTTTGACATATAAGTAGTTGATAATAAACAAAATTCGGGTTATAAATATGGCAAGAAAAAAGAGAAAAAGAAGTGAGACAGGAATCTATCATATAATGTTAAGAGGAATAGATGTATATGCGTCAAGGGACCCGAGTTATTGACAACATTTTTTTGATGAGTAACTTTTAGAGTAAAAAAGGTTAAATCAATGATTCACCAACATCTAGTTCTTTTTTACTGTAAAAACTTATAATTAATAAATCACGTGGAAAAACAGGACTGAGTTGAAAAGGACTTACACTGTAATAAGGAATACAAAGTTGTCAATAACACCGACATTGTCCTTGAGACATGGCATTTTATACCTTAGGATACATTAGTCAGTTTGAAAAATTCATAATTGGAGTAAATAAATCATTAAAAAATACCTCACATGTTTTATTGAACTGTGTGAGGTATTTTTTACATGTTTAAAGATTCAGAGGTTTGGCAGGAATTGTGTCAGATTTTGTTGAATATTATCAAAAAAGTGATTATAAAATCATGAAAACACGCAAACTACAAAATCTACCAAAAACATGGCACAAATGTTGCACAAATTGTTAGTGAGGGGTGAAGAAATGAAAGACCGTTTAGTTAAATTGATTGAATCTGAAGATAAAAAAAACTCTTATACCGATGATCAATTAGCCAAGATGTTAGGTGTACGAAGAGATGTCGTCACAGTTTTAAGGAGTGAATTGAACATTTTGAATTCTAGGGAGAGATGCAAGCCCTTTTTAGTAAAGGAAATTAAAGAAATAATTTCTGAAAAACCTAAGATATCAAGCCGAGAACTTACAGAATCCATAAAAAGGAGGGGCTTTAATGTTTCAAGATATCTTGTATCTGAGATAAGAAAAGAAATTAAAGAAAAAATGCCTAAAATGAGTTTGACAAAAAGCCATACTAAGTCTTCAGATGATATAAATATTACAATCACTACTAATGGACAAAATATACTGAATAAGCAGCATACTATAACATCAGCATTTAAAAGGATTATTGGATTTGATGGTAGTTTGAAGCCTCAAATTCAGCAGGCAAAAGCAGCAATATTGTATCCTCCCCACGGCCTTCATACTTTGATTTTTGGCTCTACCGGGGTAGGAAAAAGCAACCTAGCTGAAGCTATGTATGATTATGCTTTAGAAGTTGGTGTTCTTCCGCCTGCGGGACCTTTTGTTATTTTCAACTGCGCAGATTATGCTGAAAATTCTCAGTTTCTTCTATCACAGCTTTTTGGGCATGTAAAAGGAGCTTACACCGGTGCTGAAAAGGCGAAAGAGGGTTTAGTGGAAAAAGCGAACGGAGGAATACTTTTTTTAGACGAAGTTCATCGCCTGCCTCCCGAGGGTCAGGAACTGCTGTATTTCTTGATGGATAAAGGGAAATTCCGGCGCATGGGAGAAACGGAGATTGATCGTACTGCTCAAGTCTTAATCATTGCTGCCACTACAGAAGATATAGAATCATCGCTTTTATTAACTTTTCGACGAAGAATACCTATGATTATTGAGCTTTCACCTTTATCAGCGAGACCTCTTGATGAGAGGTATCAAATAATAAGGACTTTCTTTAATAAAGAATCGAACAGAATAGGGGTCAAGATAAAGGTAATACAAGAGACTTTGAGAGCTCTTTTGCTATATGATTGTCCAGGTAACATTGGTCAGCTCAAAAGTGATATTCAAGTCGCCTGTGCTCGGGGGTTTTTAACTTATGTAGGAGGTCATAAAGAATATATAGAAGTTGATTTGATTGACCTACCGGTTCACGTTCGAAGAAGATTATTAAAAATACAAGATCGTAAACCTGAGGTTGAAAGTTTTATTAAAACAGACTTGATAGCAAGACCTGGTCAAATAGATACTAAATTCGAACTTAAAGAAGATCTCTATACATTGCCGCAAGAAATTTATCAACATATCGAGGAAAGATATGAGGAGCTTGAGCTGCAGGGCTTAAATCAGGATATGATAAATCGGGTAGTCGGAGGAGAACTTGAAATTAAGTTTCAGCAATTGATAAATCAAGTAGAAACAAGTCATCAAACACTGCCCAAACAAGATTTGGCAGGAATAGTGGGGCAGAATATTGTTGACATAGTAGAAAAGGTGATAAAAATAGCAGAAAAAAGGATGGGAGAAATAGATAATCATCTTTTCTACTGTTTTGTGATACATTTAAGTGCAACTTTAGAGAGAATTCAACAAGGCAAACCCATAGTGAACCCACACTTAGAAAAGATAATGAGTGAATATAAACTGGAATATAATGTAGCCAAAGAAATGGTCAAATATATTGAAGTACAATTAGGTTACAAAATACCCCAAGATGAAATAGGATTTATTGCAATGTATCTTAGAACAAAAACGAGACCTCTGGATGTAAAACAGGGAAGGGTTGGAGTTGTGGTACTTTCTCACGGAAGAGTGGCCCAAGGTATGGCCGAAGTAGCAAACCGACTACTAGGTGTAAATCATGCTGTAGGGATAGAAATGTCTCTGGATGAAAGACCAGAATCAACTCTCCAGAGAACTACCGATGTTGTAAATGAAATAAATGAAGGGAAAGGTGTACTGCTCCTTGTGGATATGGGTTCACTAATAACTTTTGGCGAGATTATTACTAGAAAAACAGGTATTCCCACAAAAACCGTGGGTCGTGTGGATACAGTTATGGTATTGGAAGCAGTAAGGAAGGCCCTCTTACCCGATACTAACTTGGATGAAATTGTGGCAAGTATAGATAAACACAAGGTTGGACTTGGAAGACTCGCACCTCTTATAGTATCAGAAAATAAAGATAAAAAGATTATTATAACTCTATGCATTACTGGTGAAGGAACAGCTTTAAGAGTAAAAAAACTTATCGAAAATATGATACCAGATATTCATAAAAAAGCTGAAATTATTCCGATTGGTGTTGTTGGTGATGAAGAGTTATCGCTGAAAATAGATGAAATTAAGAAGAAAGGTTCTGTTGTAGCAATTGTAGGAACTATAAAACCAAAAGATAATTCTATACCGTTTATTTCATTGGAAAAAATAATAAATGGGGAAGCAGTAGAAAAATTACAAAACATACTTGATATAGGGTTAACTTTAAAAGAATCCATGAAAAAAGGCTTTTTGGAATCACCACTGACTAAAGTGATTTATGATGAACTTATAATTGTTGAGCCGAATTATCAAACAAAGAGCGATGTTATAGAAGGTCTTGGCGGACTTCTAATAAAAAAGGGGTTTGTAAAGGAAGAATTTTTGTTTGATGTTTACAAAAGAGAGGTTATGGCTCCAACATTAATAGATGACATTGCTGTTCCTCACGGAGACCCGAAGAATGTGATAAAATCCGCCATTGCAGTGGCTGTGTTAAAGAAACCTTTGGAGTGGTCGCCAGGAATTGTGGTGGAAAATGTTTTCATGATGGCATTGAAAGAAGATTCAGAAGATATTGTTAGAAATTTTTATAGTTTAGTAAAAAAAACTGACTTCTTGGTAAAGTTGAAGAAATCCCACAATTCGCTTGAAGTTAAAGCATTATTTTAGAGATATTTCTATCATATCACTAAAAATGCCGGAAATGTTGGAATGGAACTTGCAATTATTTTCTAATGAGACAGCAGATAATGGAACAAGTAAAAGTCTATTAGAAAAGACTAGCTATTAAATGTAGGATTATTCTCTTTAACATAGCCTTCAAAACTATTAGTATAATAAGTTAAAATAGAGAATTTGTCTATAAGTAGCATTCATATGGATTTCTTCTTACTTATTAATATATTAACAGATATATTAAATAAATAGAGGGGAAAATCCTATGAAATAGATTAATAATAGTAGTTTTTTCAATAGGCACAGGTTTTTGCAATGGACTATATACATTTAGAAAGGAGGGTTATTTATAATTATTATCGTGTAAACAATTATTGATTGATATTTTTAATTCATTATTTACACAAGGTATATACATTTAGAAAGGGGAGTTATATAATTATGAGTCAAACAATTATTAATGTTTTTAAATGGGTATTTGCACAAGGAGCTCCAGTTATAGTTCCAATATCAGTGTTAATTCTTGGATTGGTATTTCGCGCACCAAAGAAAGGAATTTTTGCAGGTGCATTACGTATGGGGGTTGGGTTTACAGCTCTATTCGCTCTTGTAGGTATCATATTCTCAGCTCTAGGACCAGCAGCAAATGAAATGGCTGCACGCTTTGGTCTTAGCTTTTCTGTTACTGACCTTGGATGGCCAACTCAATCTGGTATTGTGTTTGCAATTCCTTGGTCTATGGCTGCTATCGCAGTATTTATTGTCTTAAATTCAATTTTGGTTGCTACTGGTATTGTAAATACACTTAATGTGGATTTCAATAACCATTGGATTTTTGTATTTTATATGGGGGCTACTTTATATATTACAGGCAGTTGGGTCTTCACAATTTTGGTTGGATTAATCTTTTGGTTTGTATCTCTAAAAATGGCAGATTGGCTTTATCCTATGATAGATGCATATTATGATATGCCAATGGAAGGCATTACTATAACACATGCTTATTCTATACTTTGGGCTCCAATTGGCTTCTTGTTAGATAAATTGTGGGATTCTATTCCGGTTATTCGTGATATTCAATGGGACCATGAGTCTATCAAAGAAAAATGGGGATTCTTTGGTGAACCTGTCTTTATGGGTTGGTTAATTGGTTTATTTGTTGGTGTGATTGCTTACTTTGACTGGCCGCCTACAGGTGCTCAAATAAGTTCTGCTTTGAGTCTTGCGTTTACTGTTTCATTCTTTATGCTTCTTCTTCCAAGAGCAGCTGAGCTTATTGTGGCAGGTATGGCTCCGTTATCAGATGCTGTTCGTATATTCGTTACCAAGAGGATGCCTGGACGAAAATTCCACTTAGGTCTTGACGCTGCAGTATTAGTAGGAGCACCTGAGCATGTGGCTATTGGGGTTCTAACTACACCTATTGCATTTTTGATAGCATTTCTACTTCCAGGGAACAAAATGCTGCCTTTGGGAGATGTTGCAGGATTGTTTATTTTCATATGTGTGTTTATAACAAATACAAATCGTGGAAACATATTCCGTGGATTGCTTAATAGTGCGTTAATATTAATACCTGTATCTTTCTGGATTGGTTCAGCTATGTCTCCAGCTAATATGGTAATGGCAAATAGTACTGGTTTTGCTTTACCAGAAGGGGCAGGATTGATTTCTTCACTTTGTGTTGGTACTACTCCATTTGGATTTGCTCTTTATAAAGTAAGTGAATTCTTTACTGGCATTGGATCATTTAAAGATCTTGTGATAGGAATATCTATTATTGCTGTATTTGCTTTTGTTTGGTATCTAATGCGTAATAGACCAAAGGAATATGCAAAAGAATTGCTTGGAGAATAATAAGAAGAGTAAATTTTATAAAAATGTATTATAAGTCAAGAAATATCTTTTATTTTTAGATTAAGAGGGAGTTGATGAAAACAATGATTAGAAGAAATAAATCGAAAGAAAAAAAAGATAAAAAAAGGATAATGTTAGTTTGTGGTTCGGGCATGGTATCTAGTACATTAGTATACCCTATGGTAGAAGAAATTCTAAAAGAAGGCGGCTATCGTTTTGAAATTATTAAAGGTGGTTTTAATGATATAAAAAATCATGCTAGCATTAATTTGATATTGACCACTGTATCACCATTACCAAAAGAAGTGGTTGAAATGGGCATTCCTGTTGTGGTAGTAACATCTCTATTTAGAGGTGATAAAGAATCAGTTCGAGAAAACATATATACAGAATTAAAAAAATAGTCTAATTAATAGCTTAATTGAGTTGTGCCTTTTGCTTTAATTTAATTGCAACAAACCTAAAGAGTAAGTTTTTTATAAGAATAATGGCAAAGTCACGTAATATCTGGTATTTCTCTAAAATGAATGAGAATATGCAGTAATACGAGTTTTATATGAAAATAAAAGTGACTATATTTATCCGTTGGGAAAATTCCAGCAAAGAAATTTATCTTAATATATGTAAGAGGATGTGATAAAAATTAAAAATATATCAATAACGGATATTATTGAACCAGATGTTATCCAGTTAAATGTGTCTGCTGCTAATCGTGATGAGGCTATCTATAAGGCTGGCTACTTGTTAGTAAAGAAAGGAATAGTTGAAGAACGATATATTGACGCTATGCTCAAAGCATGCAATGATTTAGGTCCTTATATTGTTCTTGTTCCAGGGGTAGCTATTCCTCATGCTCGTCCAGAAGCTGGAGCTAAGGGATTAGGTATTTCAATTATTACGCTCAAAGAAGCAATACCTTTTGGTAACGAAGAGAATGATCCTGTTCATACAGTAATTGCATTAGCTTCAGATGACAATAAAAATCATATTGGCTTGCTAACTAGCCTTTCCAATTTCTTAATGGATAATGAAAAGGTAAATAAAATGCATGCTGCAAAAACCACTGAAGAAGTAATATCCTTACTACTAGAAAATAATGTACAAAAAACCTGTTGATAATTTGGCTATTTAAGGAAGATAATTGAAATAATTGTAGCATTACTTATTAAGGAGGAAAATTAATGAAACCTGAATTATTAGTCATGTTGGTGAAAAATGATAGAACAGTAGAAAATGCAATTGAAATATTTAATAAAGCAAAGCATCTTCCAGTTTCGCATTGGGGTTTTAAGGATGTTGGTTTGAAAAAAGATCAAATGATTGAGCTTGTAAAAGAAATGAAAGATGCAGGGAAGACAACATATCTTGAAATCATGAGTTCCGATGAAGAAGGGGGATTACAAAGCGCTCAACTTGCAATAGATTGTGGTTTTGATGTGGCTATAGGTACAGTATATTCCGATTCAATAAATTCTCTTCTTAGAAATTCAAGTACAAAATATTATCCTTTTACAGGAAAACTTGAAGGTCACCCTGCCACTTTAGTTGGAAGTGTTGATGAGATTATTAATCATGGGAAAATGATGCAATCTAAAGGAGTTGACGGCTTAACTTTACCTACATATCGTTTTGTAGGAAATCATAAAGAATTGATTGATGCAATTGCTAAAGAAATCGAAATTCCAATTATTTCTGCAGGGAGTATTAACTCTTTAGAACGAGTTGATGAGTTGAGTCAAGCTGGTATTTGGGGTGTTACAATCGGGAGTGGTTTCTTTAATAAGAACTTTTTACCTGAAGGTACATTCAATGAAAATATTGAAGCTGTTGTAGAATGGATTAGTAACTCTAACAAATCTAAATAACTTTAGAAATATTTCTTGAGAGTAACTTATAAATGCAAAAAAATTGATAGGAAAAAGATAAACTGAAGTAAAATAAAACTTTTTGACCTATCTAAGTCAAATTGGGGTAACGTGCTGACTTAGGAAATAACAGATGAACAACAGGTACCTGTTGGCAATATAGCGCACAAGTTTTACAATACAACGTTAATGCTTACATTTTTGTCATTACAGGCAACAATCTAACAGCCACCGCTTTTGATGTGAAAGCGACGGCTGTTTTTGTAAAAAGCTTATGATTGGTGAACAGAGATAATTGAAATAGAATGCAGTACGTACAATAATAGCTTTCTAATTAAAGATTTTCAAAGTTAAATAATTTCATTAGCATTAAAAAAATATTAATAGGAGGAATGCAGAATGTACAAGGTAGAAGTAGAATTAAAAAATGAAACAGGCTTACACGCAAGACCAGCAAGCTTATTTGTAAAAGAAGCAAGCAAATTTTTATCAGATGTAAAAATAATAAAGGATGAAAAAAAATATATCGCAAAAAGTATAGTGGGAATATTAAGCATGGGAGCAGTAAAAGGAACTAAACTAACAATAGTAGCAGAAGGAGAAGACGAAAAAGAAGCAGTAGAAGCACTAAAAGCATTGGTAGATACTAACTTTGGAGAATAAGGAGTGGAGTTTATGGTGTTAAAAGGAATAGGTGCATCACCAGGAATAGCCATAGGCAAAGTACTATTAAAGAAAGACCCAGAGCTAAAAATAGAAAAAAGAGTTAAAGATAATACAGAGGAAGAAATAATAAGGCTAAAAAAAGCAAAAGAAAAAAGTAAAAAACAAATAAATGAACTATATGAACATACACTAAATACGATAGGAGAAGAAGAAGCAAAGATATTCGAAGCTCATGGAATGATATTAGATGACCCAGAATTTTTTGGACAAGTAGAAGAGAAAATTAAAACAGAAAAAGTAAACGTAGAATATGCCTTAAAAGAAGTAACAGACATTATCGTAAAGGTATTCGAAAATATGGACAATGAATATATGAAAGAAAGAGCAGCAGATATAAAAGATGTATCAAATAGAGTAATAAGAATATTACTAGGAGTAGAGATAACAGACATCTCTAAGCTAGAAGAAGAAGTAATAATAGTAGCAGAAGACCTAACACCATCAGACACAGCACAAATTGACAAAGAAAAAGTACTAGGATTCATAACAGAAATAGGAGGAAAAACAGCACACTCGGCAATAATGGCAAGGACTCTAGAGATACCAGCAGTAGTAGGAGTAGAAGGAATAACAAGCAAAGTAGAAGATGGAGATATAGTAATATTTGATGGAGATGAAGGGGAAGTAATTATAAGACCAGAAGAAAAAAAATTAGAAGAATATAAGAACAAAAAAGAAAAATTCGAAAGCTTCAGAAAGAGACTAGAAGAACTAAAAGGAGCAAAAAGTGTAACAAAGGATGGGATAGAAGTAGAGTTAGTAGCAAACATAGGAACACCAAAAGACGTAGACGGGATACTAAGAAACGACGCAGTAGGAGTAGGATTATACAGAACAGAGTTTTTATACATGGATAGAGACCAATTACCAACAGAAGAAGAGCAATTTGAAGCATACAAAGAAGTAGCAGAAAGACTAGAAGGAAAACCAGTAGTAATAAGAACATTAGACATAGGAGGGGACAAAGAACTACCATACTTAGAACTACCAAAGGAAATGAATCCTTTCCTAGGCTACAGAGCAATAAGATTATGTTTAGACAGGACAGATATTTTTAAACCACAGCTAAGAGCATTACTAAGAGCAAGTACACATGGAGACATAAAAATAATGTTTCCAATGATATCAAGCATAGAAGAACTAAGACAGGCAAAAGCAGTACTAGAAGAAGTAAAAGAAGACTTAAGAAAAGAAAACATAAAATTCAACGAAGAAATAGAAGTAGGAATAATGGTAGAAATACCAGCAGTAGCAGTATTATCAGACCAATTTGCAAAAGAAGTAGACTTCTTTAGTATAGGAACAAATGACCTAATCCAGTACACAACAGCAGTAGATAGAGGAAACAGACAAATTTCTCATCTATACAATCAGTTCCACCCAGCACTATTAACACTAGTAAAAACAGTAATAGAAAATGGACATAAAGCAGGAATATGGGTAGGAATGTGTGGAGAAGTAGCAGGAGATCCAAAGCTAATACCAATACTAATAGGAATGGGATTAGAGGAGTTTAGTATGAGCCCAATATCAATTCTAAAGGCAAGATGGATAATAAAGAATATTACACAACAAGAAATGAAAGAGATGGCAGAAAAGGTAATAAACCTACCAACAGCCGAAGAAGTAGAAAAGTTCATAGATGATAATATTAAAATTGATTATATATAAATAATAATAATCTCTTATTATGTATTGTGTTCTCACCGTCTTCACCAGAGTTAAAAGCATAGATTCGTGAAATAAAGCATAAGTTTGACTGTTTGGCAAATTTATGCTTTATTTTTCAGCAAATATATTGTTGGTATTGACAAAGGGACGTTTCGTGACAAAGGGACGTTTCGTTTGACATATAAGTAATCGATGATAGACTAAATTCAGATAATAAACATGTCAATATAAAAGAGAAAAAGAAGTGAGACATGAATCTATTACATAATGTTAAGAGGAATAGATGGTCACAGCCTCAAAGCGTCTGCGTAGCTGACAACATACTCTAATGATGAACTTTCCAAAGCAAAAAAAGGTAAAATCATATATCTAAAAAGTACTTTTAGCTCATAAAAACTAATAATTAATAAAACGTGTGGAAAAACAGAATTAGGATAAAAACAACCTATATACTAATAAAGAATGATAATGATGTCTAAAAAGATGTCAACAACTCCGACCCTACGACATGCTCAAACATACAAAAAAGGTACAAGCTATAATATTGCCTGGGAAAATTTGATATGATATTATAAACATATAAGAAAAAAATGAACGGAGGTTCACTATTATGCAGGTATTAAAAGACGAGATTAGAGATAGTATTTATCAATCTGCATTGAAGGAATTTAGAAAAAAAGGGTATGAGAAGACTTCTATGAGAGCTATTGCTCAAAATGCTGGAATAGCAGTAGGCAACATGTATAGGTATTTTAAAAATAAAGAAGATTTATTTTGTGCAGTTATTAGTCCTGCATATAATAAATTAGTAAATTTTATAACTATGTTAGAAATTCCAGAAAATACGAATCGTGAAATATTGAACATGTATCTGAAGGAACAGGTAAGTAAGTTTGTTAAAATATATTTAGAGAACAAGAATGAACTCATGATAATAATAGATGGAAGTAAAGGTACTAAGTATGAATATGCTATACAAGAAATAATAAAACTAGTTGAAAATATCGTTTATAAAATGGTAATAATAAGTAATAATGAAGGAGATATGATTTTAAATGACGAGGTTTTCCCACATATTTTATCTACTACAGTAATTGAAGGTGTAATATTAATTTTGAAGAATTACGAAGAAAAAGAAAAAGTTAATAGTATGGTTGAGAAATTTATTAGTATAATATTCAAAGATTTTCACGAAAGAATATAATTTTTTTAAACGAAAAATGAACGAATGTTCATTGTTAAAATTAATACTGGAGACCATATCGGAATAAAAAAGTTCATTTACATACATAGATTTACTTAAAAGAATTTTGAAATGATAGGAGGGTAATCATGAAAAAGAAAGCATGCATCATACTTGTAGGGTTATTAATTCTACTGTTCACATCATGCATAAGTGAAGATTTAAACTCTAATGATAGTAAAAATTTAAAACCTGTTAAAGTGATGACTATATATGAGGAAACTATTGAAAAATCTCTTGATTACTTAGGTATAGTTGTATTGAGCGAATCTAATAATTCTGAAATGGGAAGCCCAATGAAAAAGGTTATTAAGGTAGGATTAACATCTAAGGATATTTCTAAGATTAGCTTTGAAAGCAAAGTAAATGTTAAGGTTGATGAAGATTATATTATAGGAAAAATTACAAACATATCACAAACTCCAAACCATCAAACTGGGACATTTGATATCGAAATAACTATAGATAATAACCCGCTTGAATTTGGATCGATTGTAAAAGTTGAGATTATTAATGAAAGCGAGACTGGGGTGTGGATACCCATAACTTCAATAATGATAGATGATAAAGATTATGTATACGTTGCCCACAATGATAAAGTTGAAAGGCGGAATATAACCATCGGAGATATACAAGGAAGCAAAATAAAGGTTGATGGATTAGCAGAAGGTGACAAATTAGTGATAGGAAATGCAAAACGAATTAATGTTGACGACATTGTAAAATGTATAGATTAGGTAGGAGGTGAATCTATGAAAAAAGGTATGATTAATGCAGCAATAAAAAATAGAAAGATTACAATTTTTACAATTATAGTCATTGCAATATCAGGATTGTTTAGTTATTACATAACACCTAAGCAGGAGGTTCCTGACATAAATGCCCCCGTTGCCATAGTAACAACAATTTATCCTGGAGCATCTCCTGAGGATGTAGAGAAATTGGTAACAGCTAAAATAGAAAATGAAGTAGCAAATCTGAACGGATATGACTACTCTTTTTCATATTCATATAATAGTATATCAATTGTATGTGTAAGACTAGATTATGGAACTGATGTTAAATCAGCATGGTCTGATCTTAGAAAACAAATGGAGGATATCCAAGATAAGTTACCAAAAGAATGCTACAAAATAGATATCAATACAAATGTTGTAGAAACAGCAGGAATCATTGTTAGCCTCTCAGGTGACAACTATTCTTATGAAAAGTTAACAAGTTACGCTGAAAATCTAAAGAAAGAGCTTTCAAAAATTGAGGGGATATCAAGATTTGATATTGATGGAGAGCAAGACAAAGAAATCACTATTGAAATGAATATAGATAAGCTGAATTTTTACAAATTATCATTAAACGATATTGTAAATATTATCAAGTCACAAAACATAGAAATTCCAAGTGGAACTATTGATGATGGCAAATCAAAAATTAATGTAAAATCAACAGGAACATTTACATCAATAGATGAAATAAGTGATGTTGTTATAGCGGTATCAGATACAGATGGTACATTAGTTAGGTTAAGTGATATTGCAGATATAAGATACAGTTTAAAGAAATCAAATTATAAAGTAAAGCATAAAAATAAGAATGCTATTCTATTGACTGGATACTTTAAAGCTGATAGAAATATTTTAATCATTGGAAAAGATGTAGAAAAAAGACTTGACGAGCTTAAAAAACAGCTTCCAAATGATATTAATGTTGAAAATGTACTATTTCAACCAGATGACGTACGTAAATCAGTTAATGATTTTATTATGAACTTAATAGAAGGGATTGTTTTTGTTGTTATAGTAGTCTTTATTGGAATGGGTTTTAGAAATGCTGTAATAGTGTCCACAGCAATACCAATTTCAATATTATCAACAATTATCTGTATGAATTTATTGGGAATAAAGATACATCAGATTTCTATCTCATCTTTGATTGTAGCTTTAGGTATGCTTGTAGATAACGCAATAGTTGTGAGTGATGCAATACAAAATAGGATAGACAATGATGAGGAAAAAATTTCAGCTTGTGTCAATGGAGTTAAAGAGGTAGCTATTCCTATACTAACATCTACACTTACGACTATAGGTGCTTTTACTCCGTTGTTATTATTATCATCAATAGCAGGGGAGTATATGTCAAGTTTACCAAAGATAATTATAATAGCTCTAACATCATCTTATTTAGTTGCAATATTTATTACACCAACTATGGCATATATCTTTTTTAAGAAAAGTAAGAATAGAGATAAAAAATCAAAAACACGAAGATTTTTTGATTTTATGCTATCTCAAGGGCTGAAAAAAAAGAAAATAGTAATGTTTTTTATTATTATAGTTGTTGGTGCGACATCATTAATTTTTGGTAGGTTAGGACTTCAATTTTTCCCTAAGGCAGACAAAGACGTTATTTATATAGATATAAGAACCGAACAAAATATTGACTTATATAATACGGAAGAACTAGTAAGTAAAGTATCGGAAATTTTAGATAACCAGCCAGAGATCATTAGCTATACTGCTGCAATAGGAAGTAGTTTGCCTAAGTTTTACAACACGGTTTTACATACAGCAAAATCTCCAGATGTAGCACAAATAATAGTTAAATTAGATTTGGAAAAAAGCGATAGATTTATGAAAAACAGTGAAATTACAGATCATCTACAGGAAATATTCAATTCAGAGCTAATAGGTGGAACAGCAACTGTAAAACAATTAGAAATAGGGGAACCTATTGGGTCGCCAATTAGAGTAAGAATAACTGGGAATAGCTTTGAAAGACTAGGAGAAGTAAGTAAAGAAATACAAAATTATTTAGAAGATATTGATGGTACATTAAACGTAGAGAATGATTTTAGTGATAAGATTTATGAGTATAGTATTGATGTAGATTCTGATATGGCAAGTTATTATGGTATATCTAAATACGATATTCAAAATGAAATGAGTATTGCCTTGAGAGGAAGAAAAGCATCTGTATTTAGAGAGAATGGAAAGGAAAGAGATATTATTGTAAAGGGTAATATTAGTTCAAAAGAGGAGCTGGAAAATCTAGCGATTAAATCTTCTTACACAAATAATAAAATAGTATTGAAGGCAATATCAGATACAGTTTTAAGAGCTCAAATTCCAGTTATTAAAAAGTATGATAGAGATTTCGCTGTTATGGTTACTTGTGATGTAAAATCAGGTTATAGTCCTACAGATATTCAAAATGAATTAAACAACAAATTAGATAATATTGATATGACAGGTGTAAAAACAATTTTCGATGGTGAAAAGGAAAAAATAGCAGAAAACTTTGGAAGTGTGGGAAATTCTGCAATATTTGCAGTTCTACTGATATATGTAATATTGCTAATACAATTCAAATCTTTTGTTCAACCTCTTATAATACTTTTAACGATACCATTGTCAGGTATAGGCTCAATATTTGGATTATATTTATTTAAACAGCCACTCTCGTTTACTGCGTTACTTGGAATGGTAAGCTTAATGGGTATAGTTGTAAATAATGCTATAGTGTTGCTGGATTATATTAATAATGCGAGAAATAACAGGAAATCCATAGATGAAGCATGCCTAGAAGCAACTAACAAGAGATTTAGGCCTATAATTCTAAGTACTACTACTACAGTTATAGGACTGACACCTTTAGCCTTCTCTGGGAGTGAAATATTTAGACCTATGGCAATATCACTTATGTCAGGGTTGTTGGTTTCCACACTATTGACTCTAGTGATTATTCCAATAGTATATAGTATAGTAGAATCCCAATTTGAAAAGCATAGGGTAAGATATAATAAAAATATCTAAACTATAATTATAAGATGTTCAGAATATGAGCATCTTTTTTTATTAGTAAATTTTAAAGGATATTAGTTAATAATGAAGAACTCCTATAAAGAAAACTTGTGAGGAGGCTAGAAAATGAAAAGAAAAGATGTTGTTTTGGTTATAGGTATTATAATACTAATATTTTTAAATTTCAGGACAAATAGTAATTTAGAAAAAATGAAAAAAGATTTAACTAGGGATATAAATGATGCGAGTAGACTGATAGATGAGCTTAGAAGAAATATTAACTATGATATTAACGAAATGATGCAGGAGCAAGAATGGATAATAAACAAAGATTATAAAATACTCGATATTGATAAAAATTTTGAAAATGCAAAGGTACTTATTAATTGGAGTTTAAGAGAAAATTATAAAGACGCACAAGTAAGTATAGTCTATGGAGAAAAAGTAGAAGGTACAGATGATGTAGCTGAATGGAAAAAGAAAGAAGCAACTAAGCTGAATGGTCTAAATTACCAAGTTGAATTAGATTTATCACCAAAAAATAATTATGCATTTATTATCGAGTCAGATAGCGATGAGCAAATAAAAAATGATAATCTTATGGATTTGGATTTAGGTTTTAGGGTTAACAATAGAGTGTATATAAGGGAGAGCGGATGGGGATATGGTCCTTCGAATAAAGAACTTGAATGGGATGTAACGATAGAAAATGATTACTTAGGAGTAGAGGGATTAAAAGTTAAATCTATAAAAGCTAATATATATATTAATGATGAATTAATTGAAACAAAAGAAATATTTTCAGAGTTAGATATCAAAGATGATAAGCAAAAAGAATATATTACGTATAGCCAAAAGAATATTAAGGATGATAACGATAAATTTATTGTTGAATTTGATATAGAAGATAGACTAGGAAATATATATAAATTGAGAAATGAGCATTAAGAAAAAAGTGAAATAATATCTAATTGTAATAATAAAATAAATAATATATACTTATAGTTGATTGATGTAAGCTATATACGAGGTGATGAAATGATAAACGAAGCAATATTAGATTATTATATTTTAAATGGAGTATTATATCCAAATAATAAGTGTGAAGTTGATAAAATCACAGCCCCTTCTATTTATGAGGTTATTAGAATAATAGATGGAGTTCCACTATTTAAAGAAGAACATTTAGAAAGAATGAGAAAATCAGCAAAACTATTGGGATATCAAATGATTAAGACAGACAGAGAGATATCAGATGAAATAAATAGGCTAATAAGAGCAAATAAGTGTTTGAATTTGAATATAAAGCTAATTTGTAGTAACCTTGACGAAGATAATCAGACTTTTTTAATGTATTTTATAGAAAGTCATTATCCACAAAAGATGATATACGAAAATGGAATCAATACTATATTATTTAACTCAGAGAGAAAAAACCCTAATGTGAAGCTTAGAAATGTAGACTTAAGAAGTATGATAAATAGTGAGTTGAAAAGAGAAGATGCTTATGAAGCATTATTAGTAAATGAAAACGAAAATATTACAGAGGGTAGCCGGTCAAATATTTTTTTTGTAAAAGATGATAAGGTTTACACTGCGCCATCTGGAGAAGTTTTGCTGGGTGTAACTAGAAATAAGATTTTAAATGCATGTGAGAGTTTAGCCATTAAGGTTTTTGAAGATCATATTCATATTAATCAACTAGATGAATTTGATGGAGCGTTTATGACAGGAACATCTGTTGATGTATTACCTATAACTACTATTGATAATAGTAGATTTGATTCAGTAAATAATAACATTATAATAAATATCAGTAAGGAATATTTGAAGTATGTGAAAGAGTATATAGAAGCAAGAAAAGATCAACTGGAGGGATAAAACATGCTTAAAGAATTACTTAGCAAAAAATATATTGAAGAACCTCAGTTAAATTGTGCACAAAAAATACTATATTCTTCAAATGATGCTTATAATCTAGGATTAGATAGTGAAGCCTTGAAGTTGGTTGCAGGTTTTGGCGGAGGAATGGCAATTGAAAGTGTTTGTGGAGCTTTGACTGGAGGAATAATGGTTTTAGGTAAGCTTTTTCATCCAAGTAATGTAGAAGAGAAAGAGAGACTTGCTCAAATAACTAAAGATTTTTTTGAGGTATATAAGAATGAAATGGGAGAAATAAATTGCGCTCCACTAAAAGATAAATATAGAACCGAAGAAACTAAGTGCAATGACGTAATTATTAAGGCTGCAGAAGTGTTAGAAACAATAATAGAAAAAAATAGAAAAAATATATAAAAATTTTAAAAAAGTATTGCATAAAAAAATTAAAGGTGTTATAATGATAGCTGTTAGCAATAAAAGGAAAAAACACATTATAAAAAGGAGGCTGTACAGAATGATTTTATTTGGAAATGATAAAGTCTTTAAAACAATTAAATTTAATGAAACAAGTTACAGCCTGAGATTAGGTTTTTGCATATAATTTAGATAATAGCTTTTTTATAAGTTTTTATAAATGTTAGTTATGTTTGAATTTAATTATAGAAATCTTGTCGCAGGCTGTGGAGTCTGCGACTTTTATATTTTGATATAAATCAACAGGTGATTATCTTATACATATTTCAAACAGGTTCTAATATAGATTATAAGACAGGTTAAATGTGTGTATTTAGAATAATTATTTGAATAAGTCGCAGGTATTTTACCTGCGTTTTTTATGTCATAAAGTATAAATAGCCATTTGTTAATAGGGTATGTCATGTTTAATTAACGATATGATAAAACGCAGACTAAAGAAGTTTGCGTTTTTTATTTTAATAAAAAAGTTTAAAAGGAGGTGAGAAATATGCTATTAATATTTGATGCTAATGTTCAAGTTGTTAATTTTAAGTCTCAAAAAAGAGATATAGGTTTAG
This sequence comes from Thermohalobacteraceae bacterium, assembly GCA_030625765.1. Taxonomy (GTDB): domain Bacteria; phylum Bacillota; class Clostridia; order Tissierellales; family VENL01; genus DAOUQG01. The sequence continues at coordinate 28,920 of DAOUQG010000006.1, forward strand.
AAGAGTACAGAAGACATGAATACAGAAAGTAAGTGTGAAGTAGAAAATAGAATTTGAGGAGGTGAGAGATATGCTATACACATTTAATGAAATAAAGAATAAGTTAAAGTTTGAAAGTCAAAAAAAGGACAATGGGCTAGAAATATATCGCAAGCTTGAGTATCGTAGAGACATAAAATAAGTAAGTCAGTAAGAGGTGATAATATGACATTAACATACCAAGATATGATGAAAAAAATGGGTCTAAAAGGACAAAAAAGAGATGTAGGATTAGAAGAATATGTAAACACAGGTCACAGGAGGTGATGAAAATGATGCAGCTATTTGAAACTAGTATAGAGAGTATAAGATTAACAGAACAAAAGAGAGATAGAGGATTAGAAGAGTACTTAAAGATGGAATATAAAAGGATATAAATGAACAACAAAATAAATGTTTAAAGGAGAATAAAAATGTATGATGTAATAGAAGGATATGATTTGATGAAAGGTTTAGGACTTGAACAGTTTATAAGATTGGAATTTAGGCATTACACATAACAAAGCTCTAAAACATAAACATGAGTTAAATAACTGATTGCATTTACTTTGTTTGGTTCATGCAAGGAACATAGCAAATGCAATCAGTCTTATCTATAATTTTCAAATCTAATATTAATAGGTTATCAAAGGATTTAAAATCGTAATTAGATTAATATAAAAATATAGTTCAAATAGATTTTAGGAGTTGATTTTATGGAAGAAATTTTTAGAAAATACAATGATTGTGAGCATTATTTAAAGATAAGAGATTTTATAGTATCTACATACAAAATATTTAATAGACCTTATAACTGGTTGATTGAGCGATGGAATTTTTGTCGTCATTATGTTGTTGTTATGCATTCAAATACTAAGGAATGGGAAGATACAATTGGTATTTGGGAAGATATTAATGGAAACATTTTAGCAGTTGTTCACTCCGAAGGCGAGGAGAGTGGAGAAGTCTTTTTTGAGGTTGGAACAACTAATATCACAAAAGATTTATTAGAAGAAATGTTCGAGTTTGCTGAAAACAACCTTTCTATCAAGAAAAATTGCAAGCAATTTATCCAATTGCGTATACCAGACTGTGATAAACAACGTGAGCATATTGCAGCAAGCAGAGGATATGAAAAGCTATCTTGGAGTGAAACTACTTCAGTAATTTCTATTGAGGATAGACAAGAAGGGAGATTGCCCAAGGGTTTTACTATAAAAGAAGGATCTGATTTAAGTGATGAAGTAAAGGGAGAAGCACATGCTAAGGCATTTGGGTATTTTGATAATAAAGAGCATGCAGAAAAATCACCCTCAGCGTATAACTTGATAAAAAAAGCACCAGATTATAGATCGGATTTAGATCTTTATGTTATTTCTGAATCAGGCGAAGTGGCTTCATTCTGTACTATGTGGTTTGATGAAACTAATAAAATTGGAATTCTTGAGCCTGTTGGGACTAATCCAAATTATAGAAAAATGGGGTTAGGGCGAGCTGTTATTGGAGAGGCACTTAGACGAATTGCATTAGAGGGTGCAACAAAAGCTTATGTTGGTTCAGCACAGGATTTCTATACTTCAATAGGGTTTCAAAAAGAATATAAGTATAATGTATGGGAAAAGGTTTTGAATGAATAAGGATAAAGTAAAGTTAATATATAGTTTAGTGATATAACATATAAATTCATCAAAGAAGATGAGAACAAAGATTATTGTTTTGTCACACATACAACTATATGTAAAAAATAAAAAAATCATATTTAAGGAGGAACAAATAATGGCTGATTTAAGAGTAAAAAAACTAGCAAACCTTTTAGTAAATTATTCATTAAAAATTAAGAAGGGTGATTATTTATTAATTGAAGGCTTCGATATATGTAGTCCTTTAATAAAAGAGGTATATAGGGAAGCAATGAGAAATGGAGCAAACGTTGAAACCGATATTCGTTTAGAAGGATTAAGTGAGGTTTTTTATAAGGAAGCAAATGATGAACAATTAGAGTTTGTAAGCCCATATTTGAAATTCTCCACTGAAAAATATGATTCTGTATTAACTTTGTGGGGTGGATATAACGAGAAAGCTTTATCAAATATTGATCCTGATAAGATGAAGATAAGAAGAGCAGCAATGAGAGAGATAAGTGTAAGATTTGGAGAGAGAATAGCGAAAGGTGAACTTAGATGGTGCGGAACTCAATTTCCTACTCATTCAAGTGCTCAGGAAGGTAATATGAGTTTAGAGGAATATGAGGATTTTGTTTATGATTCAATGCTATTAAATAAAGATAACCCAACAGCAGAATGGGAAAAGATATCTAAAGAGCAAGAAAAAATCTGTAAATACTTAGATACAAAGAAAACATTACATATAAAATCAAAGGATACTGATTTAAGAATGAGCATTGAAGGTAGAAAATGGATAAATTGTGATGGGAAAGAAAATTTCCCAGATGGAGAAGTGTTCACTACTCCTATAGAAGATTCTGTAGAAGGATATATAAGATACACTTTTCCAGCAATATATGGTGGAAGAGAAGTAGAAGATATAACGTTAGAATTTAAAAAAGGTAAGGTAGTAAAAGCTAGTGCAGCTAAAGGAGAGGATTTCTTGATAGCAATGCTTGACACTGATGAAGGATCAAGACGTCTTGGAGAAATAGCTATCGGTACAAATTATGGAATACAAAAATTTACAAAGAATATCCTATTTGATGAGAAAATCGGAGGAACAGTTCATGCTGCAATAGGTGATGGACCAAAGGAAACTGGCTCACAAAATGAATCAGGAGTTCATTGGGATATGATATGTGATATGAAAAATGGCGGAGAAATATATGCAGATAGTGAGTTGATTTACAAGGATGGAAAGTTTGTAATTGATTTTAAATAAACTCCGTCAATATTAAAGGGGGAGGACTTGATGGGAAATATAAAAATAGTTGAATATAACAATTCATATGCTAAATCAATAGCAAAAATGTGGGATATGAGTGGAGATAGCTGGGGTGGTGGAAATGCAGCACCTACAGAAGCAGATATAATCGAGGAACATGAAAATACTGATAATTTGAATATTTACTTAGCTCTTGATGATGAAGAGGTTGTAGGTTACTGTTCATTTGCAGAATACAAATTCGATAAAGGAGCATTATATATTCCGTTGCTTAACGTAAGACCTGATTATCATGGCAAGAAAGTTGGAAAAAAGCTAGTTTTAAAAGCTGTGAAAAGGACAATTGAGTTAGGCTGGCCAAGGTTAGATTTATTTACTTGGCCTGGAAACACTAAAGCAGTTCCTTTATATAAAAAGACTGGCTTCTTTTGGGAAAAAAGGGATGATACAACTCATCTCATGAACTTTATACCAACAGTATTAAACACAGAGGCTTTAAAGGAATACTTTGAAGATATAGATTGGTATAAGGATAGCATTAGACCCATAGAGATAAAGCCCGATGGTGATGAAGAAAGGGATTATGTAAATTATGAATATTTATGGGAAAAAGATGATAAGAGGGTAAGGGTAGAATTTGAAAGAACAGGAAGAGGAATAAGACTTATAGAAACAAATGATTATTTGATTGAAGCAATAGTGGAGGATCATAAGCTTATTTTTGGAAATGAGTATAATGTTGAATACCATATGGTTAATAAGACAGGTAAGCCCCTTGATGTTACTATCGAAGGCTTAGATGACAAAAACATAAAATTCTCAATGGAAGAATCAATCAGTGTACAATCACAACATACAATAAGTGGTATATTTGAAGTCGAAGCGGTTGAAGAAGAGCAAAATTATTTTAGAACCCATCCAGCGGTAACTGCTGAAGTAACAATTAACGGCAAAAAGGTAGTATTGAAGATAGGAATTGAACCATTATTCCCAGCTAAAATAAGCATATCTACACAGGATAATGAGAAGTATGTAGGTGTTAAATCTGAATGCTTCTTAAACCTTCAAAACAACTTTAATGAGGACGTTGTATTTAAATTAACTTTACCTAAGTCTAGTGATATAGAATTTTCAAACAATGATTTTGAAATTAGTATGAAGGCCAAGGAGAGAAAATCAATTTCAATTCCTTATATTCTTAACAATGCATGTCTGTATAGTACCAAGGCTCAAATTAAAGCAATAACAAAAGATAATTCTATAACTTTCACAAGGCAGCTAACGGGAATATTTAGAGGAAATGCTGGTAGCTTTGGAGGAGAAACCGAGGATTACTGGGTTATATGTAATGGGAAATATACATTGACATTAAGTAAATTTGATAATGATGTAGAATTTAAAACTTTTACAAAAAACATTTTTGACTTGTTTTTAATGAATCCTAAGCTGGGAATGCCATTATCGGGAGAATTTTCTAAGAAAAAGCCTCAAGCAGTGGAATACATTGTTGAGGATGGTGACATAACCCTAAAGGCTGTATACAACTCGTCAGACTTTAAGAACATTGAATTAGCTGCAATTTTTACGTTATCTGCAAATGGTATTATAAAACATTATTATGAGGTTACTAATTTTGCAGATAGCAAAACTGAAAAAGAAATATGGGTAAGGAAATGCTTTTATCATAATCTTGCCAATGCGTTTATCCCATATCAGAATGAAATAATTCATAATGCTGGTTCTCATGCTCCAGTTATAGATTTTTGGGATAGCAGTAGGTTTTCAGAGAATTGGATATTCTCGAAGGACGGAGATTTATCTAGAGGTGTTTGCTGGTCTGAAAAAAGTAAATTTAAGCTTATCGGATGGCATGTGGCTGTAGATGATAATGTTGGCTTTATAGATAGTAAACAAACAATTGTTACAGAGCCTATGTATATAGCCAT
>DAOUQG010000235.1 GCA_030625765.1 Thermohalobacteraceae bacterium
AATATCTTTATGCTTTTTAGCTAGTGCAACTGCTGCTGCTGAAGAATAAAAATCACTTCCTGAATTTATTACCTTTTCAACACCATTCTTTCTTAGATTTCTAATGATTTTATCTCTATCTTTATTAAATCTATCGGATGTCAAATGTGCATGACTGTCTATTACCATTTTATTTATCCCCTTTCTTGCTTTTTTCCTTTATACATTAATTTGCCAGTTAATTATGAACTCCTTCTTTTCATTGTCTTGATATTACCTTTGATATTAGCTATCATGTTTTATATAACAAGTATACTAAATTATGACTGACAACCGTATGTCAGTCATATGATTTTTACTAAAAAAATACTAAGAGACTTAAACCTCTCAGTACAACAGTGTCATAATATATTTCATTTTGTATTTTATACACGATAAAATGATAATAAATTTATTAAAGCATTATAGCTACTTAAGAAAATTATCAATATTAGCACAAGCTTAAATATTTTCGAAACAGTTTCATTTTTAAATAGCCTATTTAGCTTAGCACCAACAAACCCTCCAATTATTCCTCCAGGTATCATAAATATTAACATAGTTAAATCAAAACTACTAAATCCTGTGCTTAATCCTACTGACATTAGCTTAGATAACTGTGAAAAAAGAATAATTAGCACTGAATGAATTGCGGCTGTTTTAGCTTCCATTGAAAAAAATATCGTTAATATAGCTACGTTTATAGGTCCTCCACCTATACCTAGAAAAGCAGCAATAATTCCTAGAGCTAGTCCAATAATAAATATAAATAAGCCGTTTTCTACACATAACTTAGGAAGCTTGCTTTTAAAGCTCATATACAAATACACAAAAATTAATAATATAGTTAAAAGGCACGCTTGTATCGACTTTGCCAAATTTTCATTTGCTAATGTATTTATAAAAAAGACAAACATTTCTTTTCCTAAAATACCGCCTATAATAGAACCGATAGACAAAATCAGCGTGTTGCTCCCTTGAAATTTGGCACCAGATTTTATTTGTTTCAAAGTTGAAACAATAGCCATTGAAAACACTGTAAATGAAGACAAAATGCTTATCGTTGCAACATCATATTGTCCTAATAAATCTAATACAGGCTTGATTATTATTCCACCACCTAAACCTGCTGCAGCTCCAAATGTAGTAGCAAGTAGTCCTACTAAAAAGTATATTAATGGTAACATAAGTTCCTCCTTTTTTAGTAAAAGAAGGAGATTCTTTTAAGTCTGTGAGTCAAAAAGAATCATCCCGTCATTTCTTTTCCAAGTAATTTATTTATTTTTCATTTTTAACAACTCAGATACAGTAACAAATTTATAGCCTTTTTCTTTTAATTTATCCACTATAGCTTCTAATGAATTGAATGCTTCAACCCTGCTATCATACATTACATGCATAAGAATAATCGAACCTTCTTTTGTATTACTTATAACATAATCACTGATTTCTTCCGAACCAGCCGAAAATCCCAATGCAGTTTCAGGCTCAACATCACACAGTATAGTTTTCCTATCGTTTTTGAACAAATAATATGGTAAAAATATAAGCTTTTTAAAATAAGGTGGTCTAAATTGAATGTCTCCTGTGTATCCAACATCTCTTATTAGTCTATCAGTTTTTTCTATTTCTTCTTTTGTAAACGAATAAGATTTTAACACCATCCTATTATGTGAATATGTATGATTACCTAGCTCATGCCCTGCATCTACAATCTTTTTACCTTTTTCTAAGTTTTGTTCCAATTCATTCCCAGTAACAAAAAATGTTGCTTTTATATCTAAGCTATCTAATTTATCAAGTATCTTATCAGTATTGTTTGTAGGTCCATCATCAAAAGTTAATGCTACAACTTTCTCATTTGTTTCTATGTTTTTAATTATTCCACCAAAAAATTGAAATTCTCTTGATTTACTTATTTTAAATCCTAAATAAAATAATACACATAAAGCTATAGCTAAAAGTATTATTTTTTTTAATTTTTTCATGTTGTCCCCCTTTTAGATACACTTTCAATTAACTCTATATAAAAAACTAAAAGATATATTTCTTTCAGTTTTTTATAATACTTGTTGATTTCCTTGCATACTCCTCATTTCCTTTCAGAACTCTATTCAACACTTCCCAGATACCTTCTTCTTCAAACCCTTTCTGCCATGAAGCTGCTCCAGCTAAATCGTACTTATAGACTAGATTAGCCTTTAGCTCTATTGATTTTTCATCTTCGATCCAAATCCTATACTTCTTACCATCCTGCATATATTCTATATAGTGCTGCCCTGTATCATCCAGCCAGACAATCTCTGGATTATATTTTTCTATTCTTTCTTTTACTTTTGCCATTGACAAAGCTTTTGATTTAACGTTTATTTTCCCATTCTCCAATATAGTTTCTTCCCATTCTCTAGTATACAAAGGAATTCCCATCAATAATTTTTCTTTTGGTATATATTGTAGTGTCTTTTGTATTCCTTTGTCAACCCAACCTATTGATGCAACTGAACCACTAACAGGAGATGCTGCCCAATGCTCATCATATGTCATAACAATACAATAATCTAGTATCTGACTTAACTTTTCTCTGTCATAAAATTTTGACCAGATTGGACTAGAGGATGGAATTGTCATATCCATTGAAACAATCAAATTCTGTTTTTTCAAAGCATCAGTAAGCTTGTCCACAAAAATAGTTAGTCTATCCTTATCCTCATAATACACATTTTCAAAATCTATGTTTATTCCATCAAGATTATATATACTAGAATATATTATAATCTGATTTATTACGTTTTCTTGCGCAGCTTCGTCAGCTAATAACTCTTTTGTTAAGTCTTTGTCAAAGCTATTGTTTATTAGACCCCATACCTTGTATCCCTTCTCATGTGAGTCATTTACATATTTAAAATCGGCGTTATTTACTACGAAGCCATTGGAATCTACTACAGAAAACCATGTCGGAGATATTACATCCAATCCCTCTATCTTATCTTCCTTTTCTAAATCAGGTAAATTTTTACCTATGTAATCCCAAGCTAAATTTATCTTACCACTTACCTTCCAAGCCTCTCTAATTTTATTTAACTGTTTATCTATATCATTTTCTTTTGCTACTATATCTACTTTCTTATCTTGAACATATCCAATATATCCTTCTTCCGTTCTTACCTTTAGCCAGCCTTTACTTTTCTCAAAAACAATTAACTTTTCTCCTTCTTGTAGCTTGTCCAAAGAAAAGCTGAAAACATTTTTTCTGGGTCTTAGCCGTGTATTATCTTTAATTTTTCCTATATATGTTATATCTTTAAAACTATCAATTATCAATAAATTAGATGCTTCAATATAATCTATAGTAATATCAAAGATTTTCTCTAATCCCTTTATGTTTAGATACTCTATATCATTAATCTTTTCTGTCGCAAAATTTAAGCGTACCTCTTGTTCCATCCTCATATCTAACTCTTCACTCTCAAGTCTGAACTTTGGATTTTTTATATTTAAATATACTCTATTATATTTATCACTCAATTCTATATCTTCGCAAATATATTTTTTGATTATGTTCACTGGTATAAGTACCTTATTATCGTTTGTGATAGGATAATTACATGTTTCTATCAATCTGTCCTCTACAACAAGGTTTACTTTATTTGTTGAAAAAGTATTAATTCCTGCATATGGATCTATAGATTTGAAAAATAATGTTCCAAAGACTGCTCCGATAGTTGTTATAATAACAACAAGCATAAATAATAAAATTTTCTTAACCATATATGCCTCCTTCCTTATTCACCTATCTTTCTTAAATAATTATCATATTATCATTATATCAACTATATACGGAGAAAGCAGTAACAAAAAAAAGAGCTGTAAGTTCCAATTTATTCTGCTTCACTTTTTAAACAAAAACCATTTACACATATCTAACTCATATTTAATCTCATAAACATCCTTCTCATTTTCATAGTCTTCATTTTAAGGATAGTATATTCATAGAATTCAAGAGAATAATCTTATTAAAATGCAATATAATTTAAATTAAGGAAATAATTTTATTCAAAAAAAAGTAAAAGATATCGTACGATATCTTTTACTTTTTTTTGAAACTATTTCAGTATATTTTTTTTTAATTCATTTGCTTCGTAGTCTTTTGTCATTTTAAATACTAATG
>DAOUQG010000068.1 GCA_030625765.1 Thermohalobacteraceae bacterium
CCTAATATACAAATCCCTTGTAAATATACCTTCGTCAGGCTTTTTGTTTAGAATAACTTCTTCTCCTGTCCTTGCTACATATCGAATTATCTTGCGAGATAAATAACTTACATGTTTAATATTTATTAACTCTTTATGGACAGTTACGGTTTTATTAATATTCTTTTCATATTGTAGATACATTTCATCAGCTTTTTCAAATAAGACAGCACCATAATCAGCATGAATGCTTCTTATGAGATAATCAAGCATGTAAATAAATCCTTCCTCTTCTTCCATGTTTTCTATTTGATTCAAATGATATAATATGCTTTTGTTCATTTCTTCATCTATTACTATGTTTTCAGTTTTTTTGATTGTTGACTGCAATTGTTTTTCTTCTGTAGGGAGTTTTGTATTGTTTTCTAATCCAAATTGCTTTTTATTTAAATCTGCAATATATATAGCTCCCCACTTTTCAAATAAACTTACAGCCTCTTTAGCATAGAATTTTGAAAGTTTTTTGTTATCACTATTATGTTTAGCTGCTAAAAGATTACCAATTGCTCCTAATTGTAAGTAGCCTTGTTCTTCCGCATAGCTAATTGCTCCATTATACAGTTTTTTCAAAGGTTTTTCTCTTTGAAAAAGATTTGCAAATTCAACCTTCACAAGTAAATATCTTGAATAGTGATTCCCCTTATAAATATTAATCCAATTTTCTAACTCCCTTATATGCTTTTTAATTAATTTCTTATTTTTCCTCTTTTCCATTGTTTGCAAATCTTTATGCCTGGCAAGTCTCGTGAGTATACAATAGAACAATAAATCCATATACACGATGTGACCTATTAACAAAGGTATGTTCGGTGTGATGTTTTGTACAATTTCATAAGCTTTTTCTATGTTACCTTCCAGGTATAGTCTTTGAATCATGAACGTATAATATGTCAGTTTTCTAGCATCATCACATGTTTTAATCAGCTTCTCAATTTGATGATCTTCCTTTGAAAGCACCCCTTTTTCAAGATAATGAATATGGCGATTAAAAAGCTGCTCTATAAATCTTACTGTATCATCTCCCACCCTCTGTAATTTTTTTACTTGTAGATTAGTATAGTCGGTTATTCCTTTTAAGGGTGAACCCATGACGTATTTTGCATAAATGATGGAGACAATGGCATACCCACTATATATAAACTCACCTATATTTGTACCTTCTTCAATGGATTTCTCTAGATATTCAATACTATTTCTCATAGGGTTTGACCAATGATTGACAAAGGTTCCTATAAAGGAATAAACTATGGATTTAGTAGAAATATTATCTATATTTTTCACCAATTCCAGTGTAATGTCTTCTAGTTTTTTCCCTTTTCTATGGTCTTTCCATAAATTATAAAGAATGTAGCTATAAGCTCCATATCCAATTGGTGAATAAGGTGAATTTCCATATTTCACAGAAAGCATACCTATTTTCATAAGAATATGTTGAAATATCTTATCGTTTATAATATTAGCAGCAGGAATCATCTTGGTTAAGGTTTCTAAAATATATATTATCCTTTTATCTTTAATGAAAGGTGCATTTTTAAGCTTTAGAACTTTCTTGCTGGAGAATAACAGTTTTCCTTTTATAAAATCACTTTTAAATTGGTTTGTATTGAATTTGAAGTTTAAGTGATTTAATACTTGGGTGCCTAACTCTATTACTTTTTCAGAATTACCATTATAAGCGTAAAGATTTAAATATTTTCTTTTTATGGTTATTATGTTTTCCAAAGTATTATGTTTGGCAATGAGTGCTTCAAATCTTTCCTTTGCTTCTTCATACCTTTCGCAATATAATTGACACTCTCCTAATTCCAAATTGACTTTCATTTCTAAGTCATCTTTTCCTTTGAAGTGGCAATAGGGAAGTAAGTTGACAGAACACTCAAATATTTTTAAAGCTTGTTCTAATGCAGTAGTTTGTTTTGCTTCCATACCAGCATGATAAAGCTCATAAATCCACCTTTCTGTGTATTCTTGTCTCAGTACATAATAGTCAGAGCGTAATAACTGAGACGCTATTAAAAGTCTATTATTCTCTGTAAATCTTTTATCTGAGTGGTCTGATAAGTTCTTAGCAATATGATAATGAATCCCTGCTCTTTTATCAGAGTCAATTTTCTTGTAGATAAGTTCTAATATAATATCATGCACAAAACTATAGCTTAAGGTTTCCTCGGTTTGGTAGTCTTTAGGTACCTTAATAAGAAAAGCTGCTTCACACAATCTTTGCAACTGATTACTAAGCAAAGCATCTTCTATATTTGTTATTTGTTTTAATAGTTTATACTCTACTTTACCATCAAAACATGCTATAATTTCAAGCAGTGATTTATCCTCATTACTTAGCTTGTTTATTTTATTTGTTACAATCTGTTCTATATCGGTAGGTAAACTTAAATTATTAATACCGTCAATTTTTGCTACCCATATTTTTCTTTGCACTGAGTAGATGAAAATATCTTCTTTGATAAAAGTATCAAGGATTTCCTTAATATAAAAAGGATTTCCAAAAGTTAACCCGTAAATAATTCTTGCCAAATAATCAATATTTTCAATATTTACTCCAAAGATTAATTGTATATATTCTTTTATGTCTAAAACTGTTAATTCATGTAGTTGTATATGAACATAATCACTATTAATTTGTGATAATTTAGTAAGATTTTTAAATTTTTGCATGTGTTTTTCTTCATAGTTTCTATATGTAAGTATAAGCAATAGATTTAATAGAGCATTATCCTTATAGATAAACTCAATCGCTTCTAAAGATGCCTTATCTGCCCATTGTAAATCGTCTATAAACATTATCATCGGAAATAATGATTTTGAAACAACTACTATAAACTGATATAAAACCTTTCTAACTCTGTATTTAAGCTTTTCATAGTTATCCATATTAATAGTTTTATGATAGCCTAGAAGTTTTCTTGCATATGGATTGATAGATGTAATTATATCTATGTTAGAACCTAAATCTTTTGTTAATTGATGTTTAATATTTTCCAATTGTTCATAGGGTAGAGTTAGAAGATGTTTTGTGATTTGCTCTATAACTTCTGAAATAGCAACGAAAGGTTTTTTGTCATGCTGCCTGAATTTTCCGTATACATAGGTAACATTATTACTTGCTATCTCCTTTACTACATTTTCTACTAAGAAGTTTTTACCAATGCCAGGTGGACCAGTAATGACAGATACTCCACTACCCCCTTCAAGAACACAATCAAATTGTTTTCTAATAGATTCTATTTCATAGTTTCTTGCTATTATAGTTTTTTTCATTTTCTCTTGTAAAAGAAATTCAGAGTGAATAGCTTTTTCGATCTTTGATTTATTCAAATTAAATTCACTCCTTCATAAGTTGATTTCTAATAATTTCTTTCATTTATTTTATTATAATATAGATTTTTACATTATTTACATCTATTATAACATTTTTGTGATGCTCTTTTTCATATTTCTTTATTATGATTATTCCATTACTAATTATGACTTTTTTTGTAAGGTATTCTTTGATATTCATATTAACATAAAATGTTTTGACTAATGACATGACTTGTGAAAATTATATGTCAAAAAAAAGAGCTACCTTAGCAACTCTATTAATCTAGAATTTCTTTTATTTTACGATATTTATTAATATGACTTAAGGTGAAACATCTCAGTTTACTTAAGTTGGTTGAACTATATATGGCACAATCCCTTGATACAGAAAGGAAAGTGAACTTAATGTGTGTTTTGATACACTCATATTTTGCCCTTTTTAGTCCATGAGAGAATTAAGGGCATTCTTAATTACTGAGAAAGGCAAGCCATTTTGTGTACAGTAATCTCTTACTGACTGATTAGTAGGTGGCATGGATGAATTTATTATTTCTTCTATCTGTTCTTCAGTTATATCCATATTTAACACTTCTTTAAATGTTGTATTTCCATTAACAATATTCTTTTCTTCACTTTCAATGGGATGAGAAGAACTTACAGCATCAACTTTATGATTTTCAAGATACTCCTTTTGCTCCTCTGTTAACATTTCATTGTGCTCTAAAATCAAATCTACAGCTTCAGTCAATAAATAATCATCTCCTAATTCTATAGGCAAGTTATTGTAGAGGGCAACAAAAACCTTAACAGAGCCATTGCCAATCTCATATTGATAACTTTCATACATTTCTTCTAGATTCTTTGTTTTGAAGATGCTTAAATCAGTATCTTCTGGCAAACCAAAAGCTTCTAGCAATACTTCCTCATCTATACTAAAGAGGTCTGCTACCCTCTCAAATGTATAAGAACCTCTAATATCATCAGGGTTATAAGTGCCTTTAACATCGCCATCAGCGTACATAGCTGGTTCCTTTGAAGCTTCTGTAGACCAAAGATTAAGCAAGTTAGAAACTACTATACCCCCAAAAACAATTACAAAAATGCTTATTGCTATAAAGGTTTTATTAATCTTCATTTTTATTCTACCTCTCTTTCCAACTTATTTTCATCAACTTCTTTTTTTCTTGAGAAAGAGATGCTTTTAGTTATAACTGTGTCTGGTACTGGACATAATTCTTCAGACGTACATTTGTAGCAGCTTATACATTGATGATTTAAAACCTTTTCAGTCTTTGATACTTCAATATTCATAGGACAGTTATTATCGCATATTTTGCACTGTGTACAAGTTTTTGAATTTCGACTAATCTTAAATATTCTAAAGAAATTAGTAATCCCAAGCAATGCTCCATATGGGCAAAGATATTTACACCAAGGTCTTTCGATAATCAATGATAATAATAACGTAATTACAAGAACTCCAATACCAATCAAAGACGCTTCACTACTCCAAAAATTATAAAGTGATCTATATGGATCCAACTCTGAAAATATTAAATAACCTGAAATGGATGTCATATATACAACCCAGACAAGTACACCATATCTTATATAACGAAGAGCAGAATCAAGCTTTTTAGGTATAATATGATTAAATTTACGTTTAAGAATCTTCTTGCCAATCTTCCCAAACCATTCTTGAACAGATCCAAGAGGACAGACCCAACCGCAAAAAACAGGTCCAAACAATATAGCTAACATCATAATAAGAATCATTAACACAACTGATGAAGCATGAATCTGTTTAACAAAGGTACCTAATGAGAAAAATTGATAAAGAGTTACTACTCCCCCAAAAGGACAAAGTGAATGTAGTGAAGCATTTGACAAAAATGGAATACCTCCTCCTGTTTCTGCCAAAGTATGATTAACTGCGATTAAACCTATTAGTACAAAGAAAAAAATCTGCACACTTATCCTAATATTAAAGCCATTTTTCTTAAGCATTTAAAATCCCCCTTAAAATATTCTGTTATAAATTTGTTTGCTCTTAAGTTACGACTTATATTTTACATGAGCTTTGTGACAAATCTGTGACAAAAAATGAAAAAGTAAAAAGCCTCTTACAAAATGTAAAAGACTTTAAGTCTAAATAACTAAAGGTAATGTTATTATGAATTTACTTCCAACATTCAATTTTGACTCAACATTTATTACTCCATTTATCCTTGTTAAGTTCTCCTTTGCTATATACAATCCTATACCTTCACCTGCTGAAGATTTTATCTTTTCCCCACTATAATATGCATCAAATATTCTCGTAATTTCTTTTCCACTTATCCCTATACCATTGTCCTCTATGTTTAATACTAGTTGATCGTTAATAACTTGATAATCTACTTTTACATTACCATTTTCCTGAGTAAATTTATAAGCATTGGTTAAAATGTTGTAGATAGCTTGACTTAACTTATATTTATCAGTCTTCAGTGTTACTTTTGTGTTATTGATAAGTGAAAGATTGATTTTCTTCTTCTCAAATTGTACTCTCAATCCATTCATAATCTGTTTGATTAGTGCACTAAATTCAAATTCTTCTATATTAATACTGCTATTATCTCTGTCCGCATCAATCATTTCTCTCATATTTGAAATGATAGCAGTAATATTTTCTATCTGATTTTCGCAAATCCTTATTTCTTCTGAAGTCATATCAATAATGCCATCTTCAAATCCTTCAAGATAATTTTTTAATATAGTTAGTGGTGTTCTCGTTTGATGAACAAGTTCATCAACTAATGCTTTTCTACTTTTCTGTTTTAACTTCAATCTTGACCTTAAAGATTCTAGGCTTTGCTGTATAGCTCTTATTTCTCTAGATTTAGCAAATTCTATATTTGTATCTTTTCCTACCTCTATACTTTGAGCCATTTCAGCTGTATTAACCAAATCCTTACTCATTTTTTTACTAACAAATATACCTATTATAATAGCAAAGGCTAAAACAATTATTATAGAATAGAAGCTATTAGCAATTAGAGAGCCTTTGAACATCTGTGCTGCCATAGAATCTCCAACAGAACTATATCTAGTTATATTTAAATGACCTATGAGTTTGTCATTATCAAATAAATCAGCATGATCCACTTCTTCAAATTGAACATTCATCATTCTGCCCATCATTCCTTTGTTCATCATGCCTCCCATCATCATATGGTCAACACTTACATCTACAACTAAAACACCATTTTCATCGTATAGTTTAATTCGTGTAATTGGTTCATCTAAATGGGTCTCCAGTTCAATTGCCATTTGGTTAACAGAAAAATCTTTTTCTGTTAAAGCCCTTTTTGAATATTCAACAATTTCATTAAAATGTTTCTCATAATTCTCTGTCATATACCCTCTAAAATATCTATCAGTTAAAGTACTTAAAATAAAAGCATTGACAGTCACAGAAAATACTGCTATAAGAATTAAAATAAAAAGCCATTGTCTCTTAATGGTCATGACAATCATCTCCAAACACATATCCAACACCATATTTCGTAATGAGTATTTCTGGTTTCTTAGGATTATTTTCAATTTTTTGCCTAATGCGCTTAATATAACTATCAATATTTCTGTCATAACCTTCATAGTCATATCCATAAGCAAGGTCTATCAATTGTTTTCTAGTTAAAACCTGTCCCTTGTTTTGAAATAAAGCGAAAAGGAGTCTATATTCTGATGAAGTTATTGGAATTTCTTTATTATCCTTATACAACTTCATACTCCTAGTATGCAAGCTCAATTCTCTATGTTTGTATATTATTTCGTCGGATTCATTATAAACCCTTTTAAATATGACTTTAATTCTTTTCATCAATTCCCTAATACTAAATGGTTTTACTACATAATCGTCTGCACCAATATCAAATCCTTTTAATCTGTCAATTTCCTCCTGTTTGGCTGTTAACATGATAACAGGTATATCTGATATATTTCGAATTTCTTTTAAGACTTCAAACCCATCGATGCCAGGCATCATAATATCTAAAAGAACGAGGTGAAATTCATCCTTGCTAAAGCTATCCAAAGCTTCAAAGCCATCTCTTGCAATAAAATAGTCATACCCTTCTTTAACGAGATACTTTGAGACTAAATCTCTTATTTCTTTTTGGTCTTCCACTACTAAAACTTTAAATTTCATAATTCCACCTCGTTCTCTTATGTTAGCTTCTATAGTCTTTAATTTTCATGAGCGTTTTCATTTTAATAACCATGAATAAGTTCTGTCGCTGTTCCATGCCAATCATGATACCACACATCACCAGTCAATCCATTTACACTTAGCATACCTATAGCTTTATTTTCCTTTTCAATGTGGAAAGTATAGTAACCATAAAACTCATGCCCGCCTTCTGATATAGTATAGCCTTCTGAAGCTTGTGGTTTAACATAATCTTTTGCGATATTTTGAGCATCTTCGATACCTATAGTATTGCCTTCAAAATTTTCATTGTCTATATAGTAATTTGGGTTATAGCTGCTTCTTCCCTTCATACCTCTTCCACCCATCATGTGGCTACGTCCATACATATCATATCCTATGTTATCACTGTGCATTCCATATTTAAGATTCCACATCATATTTGGCCCAAGTTCTGGATAGATATCACCTGTATAAGGGCTCACTAATAACTCCATTGCACCTAAGCCAGTGTCCTCTTCCATAATAGAAAAATAGTAATCACTGTCCTCAAACACAAAGATGTCGCTTATAACAAGGTTTTCATCAATTCTCTTAATATGTTCATCTACATTATCTCTTTGGGTTTCAAGGTTTATTTTTTCATTTGAATTATTCCAGTTGGTATTAAAGGTACTAAACATCCTACCTCTTCCCATGTAATTATTTGAGTACCTTGTTATAAGATTATTGTCTTGAGCATTTAAACTAAAGCCATCTGCCATAAAATATCTACCGCTGAATCCAATTACTACAATAATTATTCCTATTGCGAATACAATTTTCATTGCCCTTGACATATCTTCACCTACTTTCTGTCTAAAACTTCTTTGCGTCTTAGGTATTCTTCCTCTGTAATTTCACCTTTCACATATTTCATAGTAAGTAACTCTAACGCACTTTGGCTTGATACTATGCTTCTGTTTCTTCTAATAAGGAAATAGACAGTTGTAGCAATAATAAGAATAATTCCTACTACTATCAGCATGTTCCATCCATTATAAAAGAACCCATTGCTAAAACAACCTCTAAAGCTATTAAATCCTCTACTAAACATCATATTTTCTCCTCCTAACTATTAATGTTTTTTTTCATTCTTTCAAAAGTCTCTTCATCAATTTCACCAACTGCATAGCGTTCCTTCAAAATATCTTCTGGTGTTTTACTATAATTTGATCTCGTGTATGTTTTATGCTTGCTTGTAACCATAAAGAAAATAGCAATACCTATTAGTGGCCATATAAACATCATAATCAAAACCTCCTTTGTTATTTGTTACTTATATTATTGCAGACAAATATGGCACAAATATGACTCTGTAATTTAAAATCAAAAAATAAAAAGACCTTGAATTTTTTTCATGGTCTTCTTGAACTTTGACTATTCGATTTAAACGTATCTCAAAGATGTAAAGAGATAAAATTGTGTAAAGAATAAAACTAATCTTATTCTTCTCTTTTTATATTTTAAATAAAATACTTGTAAATAACATCATGAAAAATAATGCAAAAGGATATGTGGCTCCATAACCCACAGTAACATCATCACTATTTAATGATTCTATTGAAGCTGCCAATCCAGGTGTACTAGTCATTCCTCCACATATACCTCCTAAAAGGTATATAGTATTAAGCCTTAATACTTTTTTACCAACGATATACCCAGCTAATATACTTACAATAGCTGTAGTTGTGCCTACTACTATCAGTTGAGCTCCTGTTGATTTTATAAGATTTAATGCGCTATATCCATAATTCAATCCAATAGTTGTAAGAAATATATTAAGAGATATATCTCTTGTGACAGCCAACTGACTTTTATTTATGTTAAAATTTAGAAATCCTATTCTATTTCTATCTCCTAGAACTAATGCACTAATAAGTACTCCTCCTGTAGACCCTAGTGAAAAATTTCCTAAGGAACTTCCTAAATAGAATTTAATTTCTCCAATGATAACTCCCAATAAGCAAACAAACCCAAAAGAAATTATACTAAAATTTGCTTCTTTTTGATTTTGGTCTGTATCATAACATGCTAGTTATTTAATAATGTTTTCGCTTTCATTATGCTTTCCCAATAGCTGTACAAAAAGAATTACTATAATTACTCCAGGTATATAAGAAATAGAGTAACCCAATCCAACCATTGCTTCAGTATTTCCTGCCAATGTTTTAGCTGACTCAATAGCTGTGGCTAACCCTGGTGAACTAGTTAAAGCTCCAACATAAGTTCCAATTATACTTACTTTAAGTCCACTAAATAATACATTTATGAAAATCCATGTGGATAATGCACCTGTTAAGGTTATTACCAAGGCTAGAACCATGAATCTATATCCGCTATGCTTAATAGTATTTCTAATATTTTTGGATGCTAATAATCCTACTGATGCTATAAAGCCTATAAGACTTAATTTAAACACCTCTTTAGGAATAAGTGGTCCATTGACAACAATTGTATCGCTACCTTCAATTAGTAAATACTTTGTGATAAAGTAACTTATTGCAATTCCCACAAACAATCCTCCAGAACTTCCTAGCTTAATGTTTTTGTATTTTATTTTCCCAATCAACTGGCCTATAAATATACTACAGAACATTAGTAAAAGGGGATTTGATATTAAATTAGTAATATTCAAATGCCATACCTCCAATAAAATAACTCAAAAAAAGATTGCTAAATATTACTCTATGAGTTAAACCACAATAAAAAACCTCTCTAATGAATAGAAAGGTATTATTAATTAACAATAGATAAACATTTAATCTCTAACTAATAACACTCTTCACCTTGTAAATAATAAACAGCGTTATCACCTTATTAAATTCTTCTACAATATATCATCATTAATTTTAGTTGTCAATAAAGATGATTAATTAGACTAAAGATAATACTATTCAGACCAAATGCTTAATATAAATGTGAATATCCTTTAACTTGAAAAATATTAAAGCTTTGATTTGGTAAATAATCAAAAGTTTCAACTTGTTTAAAGCCTGCTTTACTCATAATACTAATAATGTCCTCTTCTTTTACGAAATGATGCATAAGATTTATAAAGCTAAATTTATTACTTTTCTTGTAATCAATTATTACTATTCTTCCATTTGGTTTTAAAAATTGTTGAATTTCTCTAAAATATTCCTCTGGATTCTCTATATGATGATACACATTTCTTAAAAATATTAAATCACAGCCCCCTATAGGAAGTTCTTTAACTTTCTTATCTACTAGCATAGTTTCTACATTTGTTAGTTCATTTTCTGTAATTTGATTACCAATATAGCTCAAAAAAGCCTTATTTGTGTCTATAGCATAGACTTTACCATCTAGCCCAACTTCTGCTGCGAATCTCATTGTATAATACCCTCCACCTGATCCAATATCGCATATCACATAACCTTTCTTAATCTTTAAGCTTCTAATTACTTCATTAGACTTACTTTTAATATTATTTGCTTTACGGTTAAACATTTCTGCACGATTAAGTATACTCATTACAAATCACCTCTTAATTTTATTTTCTACACTTTAATAATACAGATACAACCTTTTATAAAAATTAGTTTAATCTTAAAATTTCCTTAGAATGATTTCTTTTTTACAATAAAAAAAGATAACTCTTAACGTTATCTTTTAAAATAATAGTATGAGATTTTAAACAGTCATTTTCTTGTATCCTAACTTTATACTAATTGACTAATATTCTTTATATAATAGTCATAATTTAAATACTCTATACTTCATTGATAGGTAAAAATATACTTATCTTTGTACCTTTAGTTTGTTGACTTTCAATTTCTATTTTACCATCATGAATATCAACTATTTTTTTTGCGAGTGGAAGTCCTAACCCGTTACCATTGGGGTTTTTAGCTCTGGCCTCTTCCCCCCTATAGAATCTTCCAAATACCTTTTCAACATCTTTCTCAGGTATCCCAATTCCATCATCAATAACATCAATTCGTGCATCTTTATTTTCTTTATACAAGTTTATAGTTATATTTCCATCATCATCAGTATATTTGATGCAATTTTCTACAAGTGTTCTAAGTAGCTGAGTTATAAGCTCATAATCCCCTTGAATTACTAAAGCCTCATCAACATGACTAGAGACTCTTCTATTACAAGAAATAAATTTTATGTCTACAATAAGTTTTTCAATAATTTCTTTTAGATTAATGTTATCTATACTAAGTGGAAAATGTTCTTGATCTGACCTAGCAAGAAATAGAAGGTTCTCAATAAGTTTTTCCA
>DAOUQG010000139.1 GCA_030625765.1 Thermohalobacteraceae bacterium
CCTAATAGAAGTATTACTAGAGAAGAATCAATTATTTTATCAAGCTTTTTTATTTCTCCATCTATTGAACATAAGGAAGTTGGGTTTAGTGATATTGATGAGGATTATAAATATATTAAACAGCTTAATTCTTTAGTAAACAATAATATTATAATTGGGTATGATGATAACACTTTTAAACCTGATAAGTTTATAACTAGGGCAGAGTCTGCAAAAATATTTATTAAAATATATTATGATATGGAATTTTTAAAGGGAAAATATCTTCAAGATATTCAATTGGTTAATGTGCCTGAATATAGCGAGTACATGTTGTTTGGCGACTATGATAACATAGATTTAGCTAATGAAGATATATTGTATAGAAGAGCTATATCAACTCTTGAATATAAATCAATTGTACAGCATATTCCTTTCGAGGAACGTCATTTATATGATTCAAATCCTATAGAAACCCTAAACTATTTAAGGGATAATGCATATTGGAATGTCGTGGGTACTAATTATTATTTATTGACACATGCACCTCAAGATGTGGTAGGGAATCAGGAGCTTATCAATGGATTAATAAATGATTTTACAAATAGAAACGACATTAGTGATGATGAATCGGTTTTGATTTTTCAAATGAGTTTTCAAGAGTTAGACAATATAGATTCTTTATTAGCTGCAATTGACAAGTGGCATGCTAAGGCAGATACTTATGAGTCAAAATATAATTCATTGTTTCTAAAATCTAAAGTCTATCTAGAAAATGATGATATAGTAAAAGCAATAGAATTATACAACATAAATGATGGAGACCATGAGCCAAAGAATGATTATGAAGATAATGAATTAAATAATTTGCCTATAGAGAATAGTGAAGATATAAATGAAGTAGATAATAGTAATACTAATGAAGAAGTGAATGAACCTAATACTATTGATAATGAAATTGAAGGTGAAACAGAAGAAACACTAAATATTGAATTTCAAATGGAAGAGAATATTAATACTATAGGTGAAGAATTAAATATAGAAGAAATGAAATTAGAAATCAGAAAGTGTTTTTTAATGAATAAAGCATATTTATACTTAGAGAATAATCAGTTTGATGAAGCAGAACAAATTTTGAGAAATGGATGGGAAGAATTAGTAGCAGGTAATTATGATAAAGAATTCATAGGAGGAATCAAAGAAGTTCTATTACAAAGCACTAAAGTTGAAAAGCTTTTGGATGAGGAAAACGCTGAAAATAGTCTTATAATAGATGAAGAAGTAATACAAGAAGAAACTACACAAGAAAAAAATATGCAAGATCAAAGTGCTAATGTTAATGATGAATCTGAGGCAGATGAGTCAAGTCAAGGAAAAAGCGAGGAGTAAAAAATGTTTGTAGTACTAGCTAAAGCACTTATAATTAAGGAAGATAAAATATTATTAATAAAAAGAAATGACAAAAGTTTATTTGGTGGTGGAATCTGGGATATTCCTGGTGGGAAGGTAGAGTTTGGAGAATCTCCTGAAGAAAGTTTGATTAGGGAAATACATGAAGAGATCTCTCTGAATATAAAGCTATTGAATGTTATTGATGTTAATTCCGCTATTGATAAAAATGCGCCAATACAATATATTACAATAGTTTATATATCAAATTACGTTAATGGTACAATACAACTTAATGATGAACATTCAGAATATGCATGGGTTGACATTAGAAATAATGAAGATTACAAAAAGTTATACTATGTTGAGGATGCTATAGTTAATTACCTGAAGAAATGAGAGGTTTTTAGATATAAAATTACATTTTTCACTGTAATCTATTGCAAACTTACTATTATGGGTAATATTGACAAACAACCAACTTTGGAATATTATTATATTGACTGAAAATATAACAAGGGGGGTAGCCCATGTTTAAGAATGTAAGTGAAGTGATAAGCTTTTGTGAAAAAGAAGGTATAAGAATAATTGACTTTAAGGTAGTTGATTTGTCTGGGAGATGGCATCATTTATCAATTCCTGCTGAAAGATTTAGTAAAAAGATTTTAGAAAACGGCATAGGATTTGATGGTTCAAGTTATGGTTTTTTAACTGTAGAGAAATCTGATATGGTATTTAAACCCGACATATCAACGGCTTTTATTGATCCATTTTGTGAAGTACCTACTTTGAATATGATAGCTGATATTTATCAGATTGGTGATAGTATAGAAAGGTTTGAAGGAGATCCGAGATATATTACAGAGAAAGCAATAAGATATCTAATAGAGACTGGTATAGCAGATGAAAATAGAATAGGTCCTGAGTTTGAATTCAACGTATTTGACCATATTTCATATGAATGTAGTGGAAATCACCAAGAGGTTTTTATAGATTCTATTCAAGCTCATTGGAATACAGGCAAAAATGATTTTCAAAATTTAGGATACAAGGTTCCTTTTCAGAAAGGATATCATGTAGATTTACCTAATGATAGTTCAAATGATTTAAGATCAAAAATAATATTACAGCTAGAAGAACTTGGTATTAAAGTTAAATACCATCACCATGAGGTAGGTGGAGTAGGGCAAGTAGAGATAGAAGTCGAATCTGAGCAATTATTGGAAATGTCTGATAAAA
Organism: Thermohalobacteraceae bacterium; assembly: GCA_030625765.1. Lineage (GTDB taxonomy): Bacteria > Bacillota > Clostridia > Tissierellales > VENL01 > DAOUQG01. Next base: position 2,608 of record DAOUQG010000139.1, read on the forward strand.
CATTAATATTAAAATACATAGTAAAAAACCTTGCTATACAGGAAGGTAAAACTGTAACCTTTATGCCAAAGCCTTTATTTGGAGAAGCAGGTAACGGTATGCATGTACATATGTGGTTGTTTAAAGATAATGAGCCAGTTTTCTATGATGAGAAAGGGTATTCTGGATTAAGTCAAACAGCTTTGTATTATATTGGAGGAATATTGAAGCACTCTTCAGCATTATTGGCATTTACAAATCCGAGTACTAACTCTTATAAAAGATTAGTTCCTGGCTTTGAAGCCCCAGTAAGCAAATGCTTTGCAACAGCAAATAGAAGTTCAGTAATTAGAATTCCAGGTTATGCAAGAACACCACAGGATAAGAGATTTGAATTTAGACCATCAGATGCAACTGCAAATCCATACTTAGCTTTTACAGCTTTATTGATGGCAGGGTTAGATGGTGTTGTAAATAAAATTGATCCTACAAAAGAAGGTTTTGGACCTTATGATGTTAACATTTTCAACTTGCCTGAAGAGAAGAGGAAAGAAATTAAGGCATTACCAAAATCATTAGAAGAAGCTGCGGATGCGTTAGAAAAAGATTATGAATTCTTACTAGCAGGTGGAGTATTTACTAAAGGACTTATTGAAGATCAAATTAAGAGAATCAGGCAAGACTCAAAGAAAGTTAACTCGGTTCCACATCCAAGAGAATTTGAAATGTATTATGATTTGTAATAAACAAAAATAGACCAGATTATTGGTCTATTTTTATTTGAAATTTTCAAGTGTAAATAGTAAACTTTTATTATAAGCAAAAATATACATATCAGTGAAGGGAGAAAAACATGGCTAATCAGAATAACATTAACGAAAATAAAATTTATGGTAAATCAAACGAAGAGTTAATAGATAACATTTTTAGGATTAATGATAGGGCTATTAAAAATATTAGAGATAAGGCAATATTAGAGATAATTCAAATGAGTATTAATCTAAAGAATGATTTCAACAAAAAATATGATTTAATAAATTCACTAGATGAAGATGGAAATGAGATTATTAGATTGTATGATAAGGTGACGAATAGAGATTTAGATTTTAATCTTATTATTAAATCAGATGATATAGTAAATGAGTTAGGCATAGATTATTTTAAAAATCTAAGACAGAAGACTTATGAACTGTTATTATCAATATCTGGGTATATTACAGAAATATCGTATATTAATGAAATTTCCAGGGAAATATTATACAGAGTAGACAGACAGAAAAGAATCACTGATATAATAGAGGATGTTGATTTAAACAAATTTTATCAAAATATTTATAGTTTTTTATCTGAGGATTTGAACAGCGTTCCACATAAAATTAAGGATTTAGTTTCTGTAATACCCTTAAGAACATCTAAAAATAAATATTTTGATATTATAAAAAAGTCTATCATTAGGGGATTGAGTCAAAGTAATGAACATAATGTGAATTTATTATTAGAAAGGTATAAAACAATTTTCAATGGAACAATGGAGGGAAAATATGGTCAAAAATTTGATTGTTATTTTCGAAAAACTCATGAGTTTAAACAATTTGATTTTAAGAGTGCTACTTTAGAGGATATTGAAAAGATTGATAAGAATACGTCTCAAATACTTCATGAAATGAAAAACATCATAAACATTATTTTACAAATAGGATTAATTACAAATAGATTTATAGTCATTAATTTAGTCAAAGAAAATATGTCTGCTAATAGTGATGAATCTGTTCAAGAAATTCTCAAACTGTGGAGTCAATATCATCAAAATATTGGTGAAGATTCAGTAGAAGAGATTAATAGAAAATGTCAAGAAAAAATCAGTTATCTTGGAAAGAGTTTCACCAAAGACAATTTGAAATTACAAGAACTTATCGATGAGTTATACAAAAAAGAGAATTATATAGATGATAAATCAAATGAAAAATTGTTATTCACTCAAAAAATTCTATCATATATAAATGATGACTATTTAGAGAAAGAAGAATTGTTGTTTGTAGGAAAGTCAGAGAGCGTCAGCATAGATTATTTGGAACAAGCAGTAGATAATTTTATTGAGTTTATTAGAAGAAACATCAAGAACATGGATAATAGAGAAAGAAAGGTTAGGATGAGAAGATTATTATGTTTAACAGATTTTCCATTTGAAAAACCTGATGATTTTTTTCATTATTTAAAAAATTCTGTAGAAAATAGTTCTTCAAAGCTAGATTTAATAATTAATATAAATCTAGTAGCTGAAGTAATAGCTAAATATAAGAGTATTAAATAGACAGTGGTTTTGCCACTGTTTTTTTATTATAAAAAAACTGCTGTTATAATTGGATGATAATTTGTCCATAATATATAAGTGAGATTGGAGGGGTATTATGGCAAAAAAAGTTGGAATTCCACAAGGGTTGCTTTTTTATGATTATTATCCTTTATGGAAGGAATTTTTGAATGAGCTTGGAGCAGAAATTGTATTGTCAAATAAGACTAATAAAAGTATTTTGGATCAAGGAGTCTCAAATTGTGTAGATGAAGCCTGTTTACCAGTAAAAGTTTTCCATGGACATGTTAATGAATTGAAGGATAAAGTAGATTATCTCTTTATACCAAAATTTGTTAGTGTTTACAAGAAAGAATTTGTATGTCCTAAGTTCTTAGGACTACCTGAAATGGTTAAGAATACAATTAAAGATTTACCACCTATTATTGATATAGAGATAGACTTAAGAAAATCAAAATACAATGTTATTAAAGCTGTAATAAAAGCAGGCAAGTATTTTAATCCTAACTTGTTTAAAATTTCATCCGCATATAAAAAAGCTTTAAGATATTATGAGGAATATTTGAAGCTATTAAATCAAGGAATTATTCCTATTGAAGCTATTAAGATGTATAATTCTACATTGAAAAAAAATAGCTCAAAACAAGAAAAATCACTTAACATAATGGTATTAGGACATTCTTATAATATATACGATGAATATACTAGTATGAATTTAATTAAGAAATTGGAACAAAGAAAAATAAACGTAATAACGCCTGAAATGATAGATTCTAATAAAGCACGCTATTATTCATCGAAGCTTCCAAAAAGGATGTTTTGGAGCTTTGGAAGAAAAATAATTGGTTCAGCATTTACAATTATTGAGGAGCAGAAAATCGATGGAATAATATTTGTATCCTCATTTGGGTGTGGGATTGATTCAATATTAATTGATATTGTTCAAAGGAAAGCTAAGGAAAAGAGTATCCCATTTACACTATTAACGATAGATGAACACACTGGTGAAGCTGGAGTAAATACAAGAATCGAAGCTTTTACAGATATGATAAAATGGAGGGAAAAAAATGAAGATAACATTCCCACACTTGGGTAATACATTTATTGGAGTAAAAGTATTAATGGAGGATTTAGGAAATGAAGTTGTATTACCACCTAAGTGTAGTAAAAGAACATTAGAGATTGGAACTAAGCATTCCCCAGAAACAATATGTCTTCCATTAAAAATAAACATAGGTAATTATATTGAAAGTATTGAAAAAGGTGCAGATACAATAATTATTACAGGGAGCTGTGGACCTTGTAGGTTTGGATTTTACTCCATAATTGAGAGAGAAATATTAAAGGATCTTGGCTATGATGTTGAAATGATAGTATTTGACCCACCAGATGGAGAACCAATGAAATTAATAAGAAGAATTATGAAGGCTGCAAATACTAAAAATCCTTATAAAATTATTAGAAGTATAGTAAGAGGAGGAAAGGTATTACAGTTAGCAGATGAATTAACTGATATTTCAAATAGGATTAGAGCTAGAGCAGTAAATAGCTATCAGGTTGATACAATTATGGATAAATTTGAAAAAAGAGTGAGAGAGGTATACGGAGTTAAAGAAACTATAAAGCTTTTGAAAAACACTAGAAAAGAGCTTGAAAGCCTTGAGATAGACAATAAAAAACAGCCTCTCAAAATAGCTATAGTTGGTGAGATATATACAATAATTGAGCCATTTGCAAACCTATATATTGAGAAAAAACTAGGGCATATGGGAGTAGAGGTAAATAAATCTCTTACTACATCACAATGGATAAAGCATCACCTTATACCAGGTCCTTTTGGGTCAAAAGAGGAAAAAGAAAAATGGAAAGCGGCAAAGCCTTATTTAAGCACATTAGTAGGGGGTCATGGTAGAGAAACAGTAGGAAGCTCTATTATTTATGCAGAAAACAATTATGATGGAATTATTCAGATTTTGCCCTTGACATGTATGCCAGAAATTGTAGCTGAAAGTATTTTACCAACAATTCAAAGGGATTATGATATACCTATAATGACACTGATAGTTGATGAAATGACAGGTGAAGCTGGATATTTAACAAGATTAGAAGCATTTGTAGATCTTTTGCAAAAGAGAAGGGAGGATAATTATGAGAGAATATTATCTAGGAGTTGATGTTGGTTCTGTAAGTACAAATATAATACTATTAGATAACGATAGTAATGTTGTAGTAAAAAAATATCTGAGAACACAAGGAAAGCCTATAGAAATATTGCAAAAAGGACTAAGAGAAATAAAAAATGAGATGGATGATTTCATTATAAAGGGCGTTGGAACAACTGGAAGTGGTAGACAGTTGGCAAGTATTATTTTAGGTGCAGATATTGTAAAAAATGAAATCACTTCACATGCAGTCGCCGCTATTAATTTTGTTCCTAATGTCAGAACTGTTATAGAGATTGGAGGTCAGGATTCCAAGATAATTATTTTAAAAGATGGAATAGTAACTGATTTTGCTATGAATACAGTGTGTGCAGCAGGAACTGGTTCATTTCTAGATAGACAGGCTTCAAGACTAGGTATAGATATACAGGACTTTGGTAAGCTGGCTTTGGGATCAAAAAATCCAGTTAGAATCGCAGGTAGATGCGCAGTATTTGCCGAATCAGATATGATACATAAGCAGCAGCTAGGACATAATCAAGAGGATATAGTTGGTGGACTCTGTCAGGCATTAGTTAGGAATTATTTAACTAATGTTGGTAAAGGAAAAGATATAACTGAACCAATAGTTTTTCAGGGAGGAGTTGCAGCGAATCAAGGTATTAAAAATGCTTTTGAGGAAGCTCTAGGCGCCAGCGTCTTTATACCAGAGCATTATGATGTAATGGGTGCAATAGGAGCTGCAATTTTAGCAAAAGAGAAGGTTAAAGAGAAGAAAAAAACTAACTTTAAAGGTATTGATATAGCTAATATTGAGTATAAAGTTAAGGGATTTGAATGTAACGATTGCGCCAATATGTGTGAGGTAATTGAAATTATTTCAGATAACAAAATTACTGCTAGGTATGGAGACAAATGTGGTAAATGGACAAATTCTTTAAATGACAACGATCAAAAATTAGCATAATTAGGAAGGTGCTTTTAGCACCTTTTTTTAATGCTTGTTTATTAATTCTATGTTATAATATGAATATCATGT
>DAOUQG010000155.1 GCA_030625765.1 Thermohalobacteraceae bacterium
ACTAATACTACTTCTACACCTTCTTCCTTCAATGCTTGACATGCTTGCGTTCCTGAGTAGTCAAACTCAGCTGCCTGTCCTATTACAATTGGACCTGATCCTATAACTAAAACTTTTCTTATACTCTTATCTAATGGCATATAAATCCTCCTCGTCATTTTAAGTTTATATACATCCTATGAATATTGGATAATGGTTTCAACATACGCATATTCAGTTTCAAGTACTTTTACCTGCATAGCTGTAAAAATTCATCAAAAATATGATCTGCATCTGTTGGTCCTGGATTAGCCTCTGGGTGAAACTGAACACTGTATATTGGAAGTGTTTTATGTTTCATTCCTTCTATGGTTTCATCATTCATGCTAATGTGAGTTATATTCATATTTTGAGGTAAATCATTCACAAAGTATCCATGATTCTGCGAAGTAATATAAACTCGATTTTTCTCAAGATCCATTACTGGATGATTACATCCTCTATGCCCAAATTTAAGCTTTGCTGTATTCCCATCAAGACTCAGTGCTAAAAGCTGATGTCCTAAACAAATTCCTGCTATAGGGATATTTCCAACGAGCTCTTTTATAGTATCTATAATTTCAGTTAAATCTTTTGGATCACCAGGTCCGTTTGATAAGAATACTAGATCTGGAGATATTTTTAATATTTCTTCTGCTTTTGTATAAGCAGGTAAAACTGTCATTTTACAATCTCTCTTTTTGAAAGAGCGTATAATATTTTCTTTTATTCCAAAGTCCATAATAACAACATGATTTCCACTGCCTTCTATTTCATAACCCTTTTTTGTTGTTACCTGCATCACTGCATCTTGATTATTAAATTCCTCAAACCTTTGCTCAAGCTCACTGTGAGTTATTTCTTTTAAAGTAATAATCCCCTTCATTGTTCCACTGTTTCTTATAATTTTAGTTAGTGCTCTCGTATCTATTCCTTCTAGTCCAATTATTTTATTATGCTTTAAATAAACATCTAATTTAAATTCACTTCTCCAATTGTTCGGATAGTCACTTTTTTCTCTTACAATAAATCCTTTTACTTTTGGACCTTTTGATTCGACATCTTCAAGATTTATACCATAATTACCAATCAAAGGATATGTCATTAACACTATTTGGTTATAATATGACGGGTCTGTTAAGATTTCCTGATAACCTGTCATTCCTGTATTAAAAACTACTTCACCAATGCTGTCCTCTAAATATCCAAATGCATTTCCTTCAAACACTAATCCATTTTCTAATATCAGTTTACTTTTCATTATACTCCTCCTCTTCTCAATTAAAAAAGGATAACAAAGAAACAAAAACAGTTCCATTATTATCCTTTAGCTCTTATCAGTAATATTACCAGATTCAAAAGAGAATAAATATAACTAGCTATCATTATAAATATAAAGTTTTGATTTTTCATAATTATAGATTGATTATTTTTATCGAAATACGAAAATAAGCATGCCATGACTATCAATACCCCTTTCCGGCCTCACAGGACCAATTTAAAAGTGTATATTTATTCAATGTAATCTGATTTTATGATTTCTATTTATTTTAGTATATCTTTTACCATATGTCAATGGTATTTTTATCTTATTTGTATTTTCATCTTATTTTAACATACATATATATTCTTTATTAGTGGAAATATTAGAATTATAAGTTATCGAATAAAATAATAATATTTACATTATCCATAAATTTTATTAAAAAAACACAACAAAATTACTCGAAACTATTTCATGTTTAATCAAAAAGGTGTATAATATTATTATCAGGTACTAATAGCAACTACTATTAGTAGGGAATGGAGGAATAAATATGAAACTTAAACAATTATTTACCATACAGAAAATTGTAGAAGAAGAAATTAAGGATATGACCAACATAGAAGAAAATGCTTTAGGAGAAGAGAATATTTTCGATTTAAGATTTCTTGCATTTCAAGTGAAGGTAGGTGAGCTTGCAAACACTACTAAATGCTACAAATATTTGGAAATGAGTCCAAATATCCCAAAAGAAAAATTGATCTTTAGATACATTGATGCATTTAAGTTCTTACTTTCAATAGGTAATGCTCACAATTTTAATATTATTGACGAAGATGCTATTAGTCCAATTGAACATGATGATAATATTATTCAATCTTTCTCTTTAGTATACAGTGAAATTGAAACTCTAAAAAAACTACTTAGAAATGATGATTTTATTAATGGATTATCGTCTTATTTACGATTATTCGCTTTATATTTAAACGTAGGAAAAATACTTGGATTAACATTTGATGAGGTTTTTGATTATTATAATGATAAATACAAAATATATCTTAAGCGAAAACATAATTAAAGTATTGAAAAAAGCCACTAAGATAATTACTCAGCTTAGTGGCTTTTTTATTATATTTTCACATTTGTAAATAATCTAAATCACATTATACCTATCATTACAGAAATATCATCTTTTATCTCTACTTCTATACCTTACTTGATTAAAAATCCTATCAATACTATTATCGTAATATGAAGTGGATAAAAAACATATCCTACATACTTATTTAACTTTATTTTTGTTTTAAACATAGGGAATGCATATATAGGTATTAAAGCAATGATACTTCTACTTTGAAAGAAAAATCCTCTCAAGTTTTCGAGGTTATTGTTATATTGTGCAATAAGTTTCCAAACACTTTTATATTCAATAAATAAGCATCTAAAAATATTACCATGTGCTCCCCAAATTTTATATTGATGTTGATATGCATATATTGCACCATGCTCATATGCTGATAAGAAAGATAATACTATATAACCAATAACGGTAACAGGTATATTATCACCTATTAAATAAAACATTAATATCATTAATAATCCATAGCTACCATAAGAAATGGTTAGTCCCTTAATTAATACCTGTAATACATCTGGTAAAATTACAATTGCAAATGAACATATTAGTAAACCTATTCCCATTCCTAATTTTTTCAATGATTTATTTTCTTTGTATTCCCTTAATAATGAAATTCCTTTTCTAAATACATATAGCATGCATACTGCTATAAAGAATAGTAATATTACGTTAAATATTAAAATACGCGAACGATAATCTAAGTTATGATCTAAGAACATATATGGTATTTGAGAAATAAGGCCAAAAATCAATAACCTTGTTGCATATTTTTTTAAATCAGACGTATGCCTAAAACCTTTTGAAATTTGATATGCAAATATCGGAAATGCTATCCTTCCTATAGTCCTTAAAATCATAACCCCTGGAAAAAGTACAGCACCAATATGATCTATCAACATTGTAATCATAGCTGTCAGCTTAAGTAGGTCATTTCTGCTGGTACTCTTTTCTGTTAGTTTTACACTTTCACTTACCATACTATCATCCCCCTTTTGTAAAGCCTAGTAATATTTTATCATTTATTTATGTGAAAACAATATATAGTTATGTAAAATTATGTGAATTTTTTTACACAAAAAAGACAGACCAGTCTCTGCCTTTTTTTGTATACTTTATTATAAACTAATAATGGTATGTTTAAAAATTGTAAGTGTCTCCTTACATATTTAAATCCAACATAACATAATCGTATATCATTTTTTCAACGGGTACATCAAAGCTCTTTAATCCTTCATTTCCAAAGAGTACATTAAACTCTAATATATAATATCTGTCTCCAACAACTACTACGTCAAACCCTGCATGGTTTATTCCTAATGCTTTAGCAATTCTTTCTACCAGTTCTACCGCATAAGCTGGAATATTTTCAAAGCTGTATGAACCTCCCTTTGCAACATTATTATGAAAGCTGCCTTCCTGTGCTATTCTCCAATATGCTGCTACTACTTTGTTACCAACATATACTACTCTTAAATCTCTATCTATAGGTAGCTTTTCTTGTATATATAAGATTTCATTCCTATTTATATACTCATCTAATTCATCTCTATTATTAATCAAGAAAACGCCTTGTCCCATTGAGTTTTTTATCTCTTTTGCAACACAAGGATATCCAAACTCTTCTTCTATAGTTTCAATACTTAGATTGATAGCTGAATCATTTCTTCCCATTATCCTAGTATAAGGAACATTCTCTGGGAAAGTCGCCATCAATACTCTAGTCATTTCAACCTTGTTATGCCCTAAATGAAAGGTGTTTATATTAGGAAATATTTTTTTATCAAGTCCATATGTTAGAAAATTTACTTGCCAGTATTCTGGAAATAAAACGTAATCAGCTTCTTTTACCTTATTTATTTCTTTATAAACATTTTCAGGCTTTATATATGTTATACCTGGAATTCCGATAGTTCTATATGGGTTGAAAGATAATAGTTTCATCACTGTAATCTCCTTTTGTAAAAAAAATGTGGTTATTAAAAAAGCAATACTATGAATATAGTATAGTCATATCAGTAAACAGTCAATAATTTTTTACATAATATATATCTTATGTCATCCTTCTTCAATAAAAATCGTATCTAATTTTTCATGTGTATATATTCCTCTAATTTTTTAATTTTTATATAGAATATCATGATATCTCCACAGTAAGAACTGCGAAGTCATCCACTTGCTCACCATCATAAAAGTAATCTATTGAATTTTCTAAATCCTTCATTATATTATTCTCTGATTTCTTAACAATCTCTAAAAATCTATCTAGCCCAAATGCTTCACCATTACTATTTTTAGCTTCAATTATCCCATCTGTATAAAAAATTAATTTATCCGATTTATTAAGAAGCGTAGTATATTCTTCATATTCTACACTTTCAAATAAATATGAAATTGGATATCCTTTAGAGTTTAATAGTTCAAATTTATCTCTATTTAAAAGTATTGGTATACTATTATGACCTCCGTTTACATATTTCAATAATCTATTTCTTTTGTCTAAAACTCCATAAAATATTGTAAAATATTTATCATAATCTAATCCTAAATCTAAAAATCTTTTATGAAGCTCTAATAAGGCCTGTCCAGGATTTAATATATCATCTTTAATAGCTCTCATAGTTTGCCTAATAAACATTGTCATCATTGAAGCTTTTACTCCATGTCCTACAACATCACTAATATATACACCTATATGATTTTCATCTATAGAAAAAACATCAAATATATCTCCACTTAGCATCTCGGAAGGCTTATACATAAAATCGACTGAAACATTATGAAATTCACCTTTTTGTGGTAATATCTTATTCTGCAAGGCTTTGGCAAACTCTAAATCTTCAGTCATCTTCCTATTTTTTTCCTTAATTTCTTTTTCAAGCTTCTTTTCCTTCGTTACATCTCTTAATACCTCTACTGCTGCATAAATATTACCTTCTTCATCTCTAACAGGTGAGCTTTTAACTGAAAAAATTCTACTACCAACTACTTCCTCTTTTTCTGAAATTGTTCCCGTAGCTATTGTTATATTTGATATGCATCGTTCACATGGACAATTTCTCCCAAGTGAATTGTAGCATGTTTTCCCAATAATACTTTCTCCAAATACTTCAATCATAGGTTTATTAGCATATATTACAGTATTATTTGTGTCAATTACTCTTACCCAATCTACCATTCCATCCAATATATCATAATTTAGTCTTGTATACTCTTGTATTTTATACTTGTTAAAGTTTTTTCTCTCTACCATCTATACAACAGCCCCTTTTAACCCCTTAAAACGTATTACAACATTCTTTCATTTAATTATATCATAATCATTGTACATATAATTATATACCTTCATATGTATTATTTTCTTGCTCTTGCTAATAGGCTAGATACTTTGTTCTTTTCCATAATATTTTCAACTTTTTTTAATCCTAGTCCTTTCAAGATTTTCATAACATTCATATTGTCAAAAGGAGTCATTATGAGTGAATCCTCTCCAAACTCATTTACAATTCTTGTAGCCTTTTCTACATCAATATTTGTTCTAGGCCCTCCAACACATCCACCTTCACATCCCATACCTTCAATAAAGTTGTAATCACCAATATTTCCTTTTGCCAAATCATCTAATGCCCTTTTGCATTCAAGAACACCATCTACTTTTTTCGCCTTGAACTTTATGAGCCTTCTTGGTGCTATCCTATTAACAGCTGTCTTCACTGAAAAGCTTACTCCTCCAGTTCTAGCATATACTCTTCCTCCGAAGGAGGCTTGATCCTTATCTTCACTCAGCAATTCATTCATATTAATATCCAATGCTTTAAATATTTCTCCTAGCTCTCTATACGTTAAAACAAAATCAATATCTCCTTTTAACCTTTCATCCTTAGCTTCTGCTTTTTTTGCTATACATGGACCAATGAATACTACTTTTGCCTTAGGGTAAAACTCCTTTAAGATCCTACCAGAAGCTATCATAGGTGAAATAGAAGGAGACATATGCTCAAATAGATTAGGATAATGTTTTTCAACAAGATTTATCCATACTGGACAACAACAGCTAGTAAGAAAAAAATCGTCTTTATCTTTTACAAGATTATTAAATTCAAATGCTTCTTTAATAGTTAATATATCTGCAAACAAAGCTACCTCTATCATATCTTTAAATCCTATTAGTTTAAGTGCTGTCCTTAACTGCCCCATAGATACATCATCTCCAAATTGACCTGCTATCGAAGGTGCTACCGCTGCAAAAACATCAGTATTTTCATCCTTTAGTAAATCTATTAAGGGTATAAACTCTATTTTATCTGCTATTGCACCAAAATGGCAGTTTGATATACATTTCCCACAGCTTAAACATTTGTTATTGTCTATTACAGGTCCTTTGCTTCTTTGATAAATATGTGCCTCATATTCACACGAGTTATAGCAATCTTTATTATCTTGTAGACTATCGCAATACTCACAAACTCCATCAACCTTAGAGACTATAGGCTCTTCAACTCTATCTATCTTATGAACTAAATCTACTTCATTAGAAAACTCTACATCTCCTCGTGGGTTTAAACCCATAGCCAACCTAATGTGATCCTTTATAAAAGAATCATCTTTGTCTATAAAATTATATTTGTCCTTTATATTTCTCACTATTTGTGGCAAAGCACTTTTTAGCTTGCCCTCCCAAGCACTTTTAACTACTTCTCTAAAAATGCTCATTCTTTTTTCTTGAAAATTATTAAATCTATTGTCCATATTATCACCCTGTTCTAAAAATATTTTATTCTTCTCAAACCTTAGATTTGGTTAAATCCATAAATTAATTTGTCCCGAATAAAGATATGTCATACTTTTAAACTTTCATGACTTAATTTTTTTATTGTATGCATTATTTAGTGAATATATTGAAATAACTAATATCAATTCATTAAATATATTTTTTGAAGGTGTTGCTTATGATAAAAATTGGTGAACAAGCACCAGATTTTACTCCAGTCTGAAGTACCGAA
>DAOUQG010000105.1 GCA_030625765.1 Thermohalobacteraceae bacterium
TCATATCCTTCAACTTTTTCGACTTCACTTGTTCCTAGTATTCCATATACATCATTTAACCCATTGTGTGTTTTTATACTTGAACCGTAGCCTTCAGACTCAAATAATGGTGCAAGGATAAGATTATATCTGTTAACCTTCAAACCGTAGTATTCATTTATTTCATTTGTAAGGTTAAGTTCTTCAATATCATTACAAACTTTATCAACTAAGGTGTTGTAAAACTCAACATTGCTTTTAAAAAAGTTATTAAAATTAGTTTGAATAGCAAAATCTTTCATTTCATTAATAAACCTATTTAATCTCTTTTCTCCGCCAGCTTTTTTGATAAGCGACTTTATAATAGGTGATTTTCTATATAGATTCAAGGGTTTCGATAGGAAAAGCATTACATGTACCGGAGCATCATACTTGAATTCTTTAGAACTTAGTTTTTTGAAGGTTTTTATTACTGGATGATTTTTATAAGGAAAAAAATATTCATTTATTCTATCCTTATATTCAAAACTTTTAGTTGTGAGCGTAGGATAATCAGAGATTAATTGGATAGAAGCTAGTAACTCCATTCTTGGATCAACTGAAACATCTAAAGTACCCACAGTTTTTTTTATTGACATTACCTCACCAAACACATTCATTTCATTTTTGATTATCATTTAGTAACCCCCTTCTTGTAACTATAATTTTAAATCATTTTTTAAAACTCTATGCTTTTTCTAGAAACATCTTTGTTTAAACAACATACACTTTTTATTCCTTTTTTCAGCTTTTATAAAGCTTGTACGAAACAGGTTATTTATATAATACGAGATAGTCGCAACACATATACTTATTTTTTTGTTATCTCTCTAATAGAATATTCTTTATATTTTGGTTGGACATATATAATAGAGGGCATAAATATGCTCATTACCAAACTTATTTGTCAGACTATAAAATTGAAAGAAGATATTTATCAAATAAATGCATAAATTAAGATACGTCTTAATACGATTGTATAATTAGATACATTTCCATGTCAATACATAACACATAAAATTTTACTATTTTTGTAGAATGTGTCTTGAATAGCCTTGTAAAATAAGGTTATTAAAACTCAAAAAAATGGAATAATTGACATGTAAAAATACTATATGTTAGAATTTAAATTAAAATAATGTCATATTGTTTAATATATACAAGGATATAGAGTCTTTTAAATCTTTAGAAATACATAACAATCATTTTCAAACTTGGATAAATGGTGGGTATTTGAATTAATATAAGGTAAACACTCAGTGGAAGAAACAATTTAAGTATTAGTATTAAAAGGATGTGGTGTAAAAATCATGTCCTTTATATATTTTTAAAAGCATTTATACCATAGACAGTATTAACTCCAAAAAGATGTTTCAGTAAGAAAATAAGCTTATTATACTAGTAAAATTATTTTTATTTAATAAAAAAATTTACTATACAACCATATATTACAGTTTAAGAAAGTACTTTAATACAAATCCTCTAACCGTATTCTATAATAATAACAAATTGTTTGCATAAATTATAAATACAAGCATTAAAAGGAGGATTTAGTGTGAATATAACAGAATATAATAGTGAATTATTATTTAAATATGCTAATAAGCTTAATAGAGAAAATATACCAGTTGATGCAAAACTGATATTATTAAAAATTTACGCTAATGATTTAGAAATTGAACTAACACACGATTCATGTTTAGAAATATCATCTTTTAATAGTTTTCTTTTTTCTTCTTAGTATATACATTGAAATGTTTATAAATATAATATTGGAGTGATTAATATGAATAGGATAATTAAAGCATTTTGTTCATGGAGTGGAGGAAAGGATTCTTGCCTTTCTCTATATAGAGCTTTAAAAAAAGGTATTAATATAAAGTATTTATTTACTATGTTTAAAGAAGACGGATTAAGGTCGAGAGGACATGGCTTACGACCAGAAGTTATAAAAAAACAAGCTGAGCTATTGGAAATGAATTTCATATATGGACAAGCTACATGGAACGATTATGAGAGTATATTTAAGGAAAAAATGCTTTTGCTGGAGTCAAAAGGAGTTAAAATAGGCGTATTCGGGGACATTGATTTAGAACCGCATAGAAAGTGGGTTATAGATGCATGTAGCCATACTAATATTGAGGTTTATCATCCGCTATGGAAAGAGGAAAGAAGACATATAATAGAAGAATTTGTTGATTTAGGATTTAAATCTTTAATAACTACCATTAATAATAATGTTATGTCCAAAAGGTATTTAGGGCAAGTATTTGATAGTAAGATGATAAAGGAACTTGAAGAATTGAAAATAGACCCATGCGGAGAAAATGGAGAATTTCATACAGTAGTAATTGATGGACCGATTTTCAAAGAGTCACTAAAACTAGAGAAAAAAGGGATTACTGATGTTCAAAACTACAGTATGCTTGACTTCATATTAAAATAAAGCTTAAACAAGTATAGTTAAATTAACTGTCTATTATTAATTAATCTAATATCAATAGATATTCACTTCTATAAGTGGGTGTTTCAATTTGCCCTACTTAGGTGAGAGTAGAATCTCCTACTAAGACTCGATGTTTAGCTTTAGCAAAACGAGTTCACTTGACATTCTCATGATAGTAAAATATAATTAAGTAGCACGAAATATATAAGGAGGTCGTTTCAATGTTAAATGTAAAACACAATATGAATTTAATAAAAATGAATGCTATATGGTTATGTAAACGACCTGTATTTGATAATTAGCTTTAATCAGAGTGATATCATGCCACAGGGAGGTTACTGTGGCTTTTATATTTTGATGATGTATAAAGAGTTGTTTATAAAACTTTTTTCATTGATACATATTTTAAGATGATAAGAAAAGCCATGTTGAGTCTTGAGGGACTTAATATTGGCTTTTTTTATATTTTAAAGGACAAAGCATATAATATTTTATTGGTTACAAGAAATGATGCAAAAGTAAATAGATGTATGAGATACATCTACAAACAGGAGGAGTTAGGATTATGAATACTTTTAAGAATCGTATAAAAAAATTATTGAAACCATATTTAGGATTACCTAAAGAAGTATATGTGATATTTATAGCAAGAATCGTAAATGCAGTAGGACTTTTTGTTTTTCCGTTACTAACACTAATTCTGACAGAAAAAATAGGGATGTCGACAAAAGAAGCAGGATTATGGATATCATTAACTGGTTTAGCTTTCATTCCTGCAAGTTTAATTGGAGGAAAATTAACTGATGTAATTGGAAGGAAAAGAATCATTATTATTTTCGATACCCTTGCAGCGTTTTCATATATTACTTGTTCAATTGTTGAGCCTTCAATCAAAATGATTTTGTTAATAATGTCAGCAGGTGTGTTCATGGGAGTAGCTGAACCAGCTCATAATGCACTTTTAGCTGATCTCACAACACCTAAAAATCGCGATGGTGCGTTTTCATTGTCCTATTTGGGATTTAACATTGGATTTGCAGTTGGGCCAGTAGTAGGCGGTTTATTATTTGAGAATCATCTCAGATTATTGTTCATAGGTGATGCTTTAACAGCACTTATCGCAACTAGTCTAGTATTAATATTCATAGGAGAGACAATTCATAAGACAGAGGAAGACATCGGAGAAGATAGAGAAATGGAGAAAAGGGTTGAAGGTTCCATTTTTAAAGTCTTGCTGTCTAGACCTATTCTTATTTTCTTCTCATTAATTTTGTTTGGATATAACTTTGTATATTCACAATGGGGGTTTTTAATGCCTTTACATACAGAAGCTGCTTATATTGGAGAAGGGGCGAAGTTGTATGGTAAATTAGCAAGCTTCAATGGAATAATAGTAATGTTGTTTACTCCGATCATTACGTCATTGTTCTTTAGAAAGAAAAACATTAGAAAGATTTTTTATGGTGGAATACTTTATACTATTGGATTTGGACTACTAGGCTTCATAAATTTCAAGACTGCTTTCTTTTTATCAGTTTTTATATTTACATTAGGAGAAATACTTATAACAATAAGCTTTATGCCTTTTATAGCTAATCATACACCTGCTTCACATAGAGGGAGAATGAACTCGATTTTACCTCTAATAATGGGTCTTGGATACACTATAGCTCCAATCATTACTGGACAGGTTTTAACTAATACTTCTATAGAAACAGCATGGAAATATATCGGTATTTTAATGTTTGTTTCAACTATGTTGATGTTTATATTAGAAAAATTTGACCATGAGTCTACAAAGCTAAAAAAAGAAGATAATGAACAAATGTTTGAGTGAACAAATATAAAGGTATAAGAAGTTTAGAAAAAGCTAGGATGCTGAAAAAGAGGATTAGATGTGAGTAATGATACTCGTATTTAGTCCTTTTATTATATATTTATCTATGCTTCCTTCTATAATAATTTTATAGCCTCATCAATACTTTTGACAAATGTCATTCTTTGAATGAACCGCTTGTTTACTTTTCTTACTTGCATTTTCAAAAGAGTACTTTCCATAACAACCGAAAATCTTTTTATAAAAGGAGTGGCTAAACACAGATCCATTGATTCTTTCATTAGAGGAACAATATGACTTGGCACTGGCTTAACTTTAGAAGTATCAATTATTATGGCATACTCCTCAGCATTGATAGAATTAATTGTTTCATAAAGATCTTGTAAAAAAATTACCGCTTCATCATATTCAATAGACCCTTCTCCAATTGTAATCAATAATTTATTAATTCTATCAATTTTAATATTAAACATTAATATCACTCCTTTTTAAAGAATTATAATATTTAAGTGAGATATTTGATTGTTAATATTATAACATAAATCTTGAAATAATACTATAAATTGGAAGATGTAGCAAATCATACAAAATCAATAATACAAATATACTATTAATTTCATAAATTTAATCACAATGATAAATAGAAATATAGAAAAAATAGAGGTCATTGACCTCTATTTCTAGACAATTTTATTGAATTTCTAGCATCCGCCTCCACGTCCCAAATAAGGACAGGAGCAGAAAAGTACAACTAGAAGCAAGAAGAAGAATAATAATTCGGTTCCGCCTCCGCCGCATCCATCACCATATCCGTAGCCCATGTTGACACCTCGTTTCATATTAAATTAGGATATATCTTTATCCTACTGTAATATATGTAACTACAAGTGGATTTGTGATTTATAGTCGAGTTTTTTTTGAATTAAAAAGGCTTTGAATAATGTAAACCTATCGAGTATAAGAAAACCTGAATTTATTATAATAAATTCAGGTTTTCATCTTCAATAAGCCTTATAGCTCCTTTACATCTTCTTTTCCAATGTCTTTCTAGCTTGCTAATTAGGAATCCACTTTTAGGAGACATGTGAACAAATTCTTTTTTGTTTATCATGATTCCAGTATGGGTGATGATATTATGGCTTATAGCAAAGTAAACCATATCTAAAGGCTTTAAACTCTCTAAATCAATCTCATTATTACTAAATTTTCTTATTGCATTGATATATCTTACAGGGTCTGTTTTAAACCAATCTTTATCAATAGGTTGACCGTCATCACTTGGAATATCTATTCCGAATTCTTTGTAGAATAGAATTATAAATCCTAAACAATCAATTCCTTCAGTCATAGAACGCCCATTGTGTACGAATTTCGCATTTTTAAATTTAGGTAATAGTATTTGAATTTTATCATGTATTTCTTTAGAGTTCAACCATCTCACCTCCTGCTTTAAATGATTATGTTCATATATATGTGGTAAATTTTTTTAGAATTATGTTTTAATATAATGTAAGACTTCATAAATTATTATGTCATTTAAAGCCTGCTGCATCTAAAAGCAGCAGGCTTATTAAACGATGACATAATTTTAATTGCCCATATTATTTAGTAGTATTTACTAGTAACGATAGCAATTACAGAAAATCACTACCAACAATAGGAAGAAGAACAATAATTCGGTATTACATCCACCATAACAAGCTCCATCAGCCATACATTTCACTCCTTACTTTTATTTTTTATACTTGAAGTAAGCTAAGCAGGAAACAATAATTTAAAGATAAATAGAATTATATTTATTAAATTGTTTTATAAAATTAGCTGAATATAATTCTATCTTGTTCCCTGATGATAAGGATACATTTATCTTACTTTATACTATGCAGAATACCACTAATGAGTTAAATAAATTTCTAAACTCTTCTTTAATTTAAAATTACTTTTATAGCTTTGTCTAACTATCTTATTTCAGATAATTTATTCTCTAACATTAATTTTAAGAAATATAAAAATTTACTTGACTTTCCATTTTGTTGAATTATATCATTGATTTGATTAGGATAAACTCTATGCTAAGGTCAAAAAAATCTAAGCATTGATAGGTTAAAAATATAAAGGGAAGGCTGGTAAAATTGATGAAAAAAATAGCAATTATATCTATATTAGTAATAGTTGTTTTGATTTCAACAATAACTATTACTATTGATAATTCAGTTGTTAGATTTAAAATAACAAATGATTGTGCTGTCTATGCAGAAGAAGGACAAGAGGGCGGTACAAATACTAATCCTTTCTCCTCTCTTAAAAGCTCATCTGAGGACGAGTCCTATGAGTTTAAAAAACTAAAAAATGATATTATGAAGATAAATCGCTCTATCATCTCATTGATTCAAGCATTTGGGAATGGGATAGTTGTTATAGCATTACTTATGTTAGGATTATCTTTTATTTTTGCTAGAAATAAGCCTGCTAAGCTAGAGGGACTTAAGGAATGGGCTAAATATATTGTTGTAGGTGCGATAATTTTCTTTGGTGTTTGGAATATATCGTTTATTCTATATAGACTTGGAAGCTCACTAGGTTCAAATTGATGATTTGAGGAGGGAAACCTCCTTATTATTTTTGAAAAGGAGACTATTATGAATAATAATGAAAATTTTGGGACCTTCAAAATACCAAGACAGTTCAAAAACCAAGGTACTTTCTTAAAAATCTTTAAGTGGAAAAGCTTGATTTATACACTTGTAGGTGGGATAGTAGGGTTTTTTGGATATAAGATATTAGCGTTGCTTGATTGTGTTATTGCTGGAATGGTTTTTATGACTATCTTTGCTGCTATAGGATTTGTTTTAGGAACATTAAAAATTCCAGAAGAAAACTTTAAATCAGGCGGAGATGATATAGATGTTTATTTATACCGTATGTTTATGCATATATTTAAGAAAAGGATTTATATTAATAAATCAGATATGGAGATTGATGAATAATGGTTACGATAGCCTAGACAATCTTAAAAAAGTGGTGTCTAAGGATTTGGATTATTATCTTCGCTGTTCAGATGTACAGCACTTCTTTTGATTATTAATTGAAGATAGAAGTGCTGTATATCATTCACGACTGGTGAAGAAATTAAGTGATTCACAACAAATCAAAAATTTGTGTTCACTGATAATACTACTAAGTGACTTACAACAAATTATAAATTTGTGTAATCTACTTATACTTATCAGGTAATAATCCAAATCCAAGTGACGTTGCTTTAATAACTTTTTTTGTTTGAGTATATGTAAACATGTTCATTATTATGATTTGGGGGAGGGTAAAAATGCAAGTACTAGATAGCTTAGCTGGAACAATTAATTTTATTACTTATTTTATGATTGTAGTATGTATTATTACAGCTGGAATAGTATTTTTCTATAAGAAAACAGGACATAAGCTAGTTAAGAAGATGAAGAAAAATGATAGAGCAAATTTTACCGAATGTGACACAGCAGAATACATCGCGATAGATGACATAAAGAGGGGTATGGTAATCAAAGATAACTATAGAACATATATTGCTGGAGTTAAAACTAATGGTATCAATTTTCATGATTTAACTAAAAGAGAGCAAGGCAATGTTATGCTTAACTATATTGGATATAGCAATACAATTGATTCTCCAGTTAAGATGGTTATACAGGCATCAGAGGATGATGTAGACTGTTTTTTATCAAATTTTGATGAAATTAAGCAAAAGAGGTTAATGGAAATGGAAGAATTGTCAAATGAAATCAAAGAGCTTAAAAAGAATTATGAAAGAGTAAAAGATGATAATAGTGCTAAAGGAATTATTGAAAGAGAAATCAAAAAAAAAGAAAAAATGCTTCTTAATACAGAGTGGATGCTAAAAAGAAATGAGACAAAGAGATATTTTATAGAAAGTACTACATCTGCTATAAAGCTGGATAAATTTGAAAGCTATATTTTTAAGGAGTATACACATGATGATGATGCATTCGGCTATAAGCTTTCAAGAAAAGAAATAGTTGATAGAGCAGAGAAAGAGCTTTGGGTGAAGCTCAAAAGTGTGAAACAGGGTCATGAGGCTTGTGGTGCAGAGTGTAGCATTCTGTCTAGTGATGAAATAGCTCAAGTTTTAAGAAGTACATTTAATCCTTTAGAAGGAAGTGACTACAAGATAAAGGATGCACTAAAATCAGATATGTTTGTATATGCAGCAACAGGAACAAATGAAGAAACAATTCTATTAGAAGAATCAAATGATGAATTGGAAGAAGGTGGAAGAAATGCTGTCTAGAATTAAAAGAAATTTTAGGAAAAAGAATATAGAAACTGTATCTACTGAAGAAAATATATTTAGAAAAAAGACTATTGTTGATGCTATAAAACCTCAAGCCATTAATTGTCTTCCTGATAATCATATTGAAGTTATAAATAACGTTAAGGTTTTTTGTAGAACATTGTATGTAAGAGCAATTCCAACAAATGCAGAATTTACGCATACATTTGAAGGAATTTTAAAGTATCCAAATTCAAATGCAACTGTATATGTCGATCCGATTGAACAAGGAAAGGCTATTAAGGATTTGGATAGAGATATTAATATCATCGAAACAGAAAGATTAGAGGCTGCTAAGGATCATGATGTTAATAGACATAGAAAAATGCAGAGTAGGCGCGAAGAGGCAGAAGGCTTATCAGATACCATAGATCGTGGAAGAAACAAGCTGTTTAAGATTGCAATTTTTATTACTTTATATTCTTATGACTTAAACGAGTTGGACAAGATGTCAGCTGATATAAGGTCTATTGGAAAAAAAACTAACATACAACTAGCAAGCTGTTACAACTATCATGACAAGGCATTTAAGGCATCAACTTTAATTGGTAAAAACAATATTGGCTATTGGCATATAGTTGATAAATACTCGCTTTCTACATTATTTCATTATACAAGTAGTGATTTTACTCATTTAAAGGGAGCTCTTATTGGCAGAAACTTGAATACAAAACGCCATGTTTTCTATAATTTATTCGATGAAAGTCTTAGGGCTTACAATGCGGTTATTACTGGAGTTACAGGTAGTGGAAAATCCACATTACTTAAGAAAATATTAGCTGATCATATGGATATGGGATGTAAAATAATAGGACTTGATAGTGATTCTCCTGACGATAGAGGAGAATATTCTAAACTGGCAGAGATTTATAATGGAATTAACATTGAAATACATTCTAACTCTAAAACCATACTAAACCCTTTCGATGTTAATGTTGAATACGAATGGCATTACGAAAGAGGTGTTGAAGTTCCAATACTAAATCTTAATGAAAAGATTAAGGATGTTACAAGAATACTGACAACTATGGCAAGAGGTACTGAAAGATCAAATTCTATTGTTAATGAAATTACGAAGCAAATTATCAGAAAAGCAGTTAGTAAGGAATACGAAGATTTAGAAATTTTGAATGGATATCCTGAGAGCTTATATACTACAGGTTCGATTATTGAAAAAGGGAAATTAAC
>DAOUQG010000134.1 GCA_030625765.1 Thermohalobacteraceae bacterium
TTTATAATTATTATAAAGAAATAAGTCTCCGATTCTTCAGTTCCCGCAGCGACGATGAGCAGAATTGGGTATTGTAGAACAATGGGTAAAAAGAGTGATTTTTTTGCCTGCCATGATTGCAAAGGAGTATATTCGATTAGTCGAATATGCTCTTTTTTATTTTTAAATAAGGAGGTGTTTTGATTAAAGTTACAGTAAATCTAAATGGAATTTTAGCTACTTCAATAGGATTTAAGTCTAAAGAATGTACAAATGATTAATCAACAAGGGTTAAGGGTTTAATAAAAATACTTAGTTTTCAAATAAAGGAAAGTTGGATTAGAGTTAGTGTTAATAATCGAATTATTAGTAAGAAAACTGTATTAAAAGACAATGATGAAGTAGCTATATTCATAATCGGAGACGAAGGTTGAAAATATTAAATGGGAGGTATTTATGAAACCAGGTGTTATTAAAGTAAAGGTTAACCCAGATTTGTGCCAAGGATGCAGAGCCTGTGAATCGATTTGTTCAGTATTTCATTTAGGTGTAGTTAATCCAGCGGCAACAGGAATTAAAATTGAGGAAAAAGAAAAGTTAGGTCATTTTAAACAAACTGTATGTCAACAATGTATTGACATGGTGTGTGCTGAAGCCTGCCCAGTAAATGCAATTTCAAGAGATTCATTTACTGGAGCAGTAGTAATTGGTGATAATTGCATTGGATGCGGAAAATGTGCAGAAGCATGTCCTATTGATGCAATCAATATGATTGAAGTTGAAGGCAAAAATCTAGCTTTCAAATGCGATTTGTGTGGAGGAGTTCCAGAATGTGTAAAAATTTGCCCAAGAAATGCGTTGGGATGGTAGGTGATAATATGAAAGGATATAAAAATTGTGTTTTAAGGATTAACTTAAGCTCAAAAGAAATAAGTAAAGAAAAATTAAATGAAGAATATATTAAAAAGTATTTAGGTGGAGAAGGATATGGAGTGGCACTAATGTGGGACGAAGTTCCTCATGATATAGAACCACTTTCACCTGAAAATATGCTATCCTTCAATACAGGTCCTTTAACAGGAACACCTATGGCATCAGCTTCGAGAATATCAATAAACTTTATTTCTCCATTAACAAATACTATAGGTTCATCAAACATGGGAAGTCATTTTGGGGCTGAAGTAAAATTTGCAGGTTACGACTCAATAATATTTGAAAAAGCATCTGAGAAACCTGTGTATGTAGTTATTAATAATGATGAGGTTGAAATTAAGGATGCTTCTCATTTATGGGGAAAAAACACAAGAGAGACAACTGATTTGATTTTAGAGGAATTAGGTTCAGAATATAAAATATCATGTATAGGTCAAGGTGGAGAAAAATTATCTAAAATTGCAAGCATTTTTAGTGATGATTGTTTTGCGGGTAGAGGTGGTGCCGGAGCAGTCATGGGTTCTAAAAATCTAAAAGCAGTAGCCGTTAAAGGGAGTGGTATTATTGAAATAGACGATAAAGAAAAGTTTTTAGAAATAAATGCAAAAGCAATTAAGGAAATTCGAGATGAAGTTTATACTTGGGGACCTGTACATGGATATGGTACACCTGCGTGGATAGATGGAGCCAACGAATGTGGTATACTTCCAACCAGAAATTTTAGACAAAATGCATTTGATAAAATAGAACCTCTTCTGCCATACAATCTTTGGAATGATACCGAAAAGTTTAGTGTTAGAAGAAGAACTTGTTATTCATGCCAATTAGGATGTCATAAGTTTATTGTTATGAAAGATAAAGAAAATGATAATGATATTGGAGTTGGAGAATTAGAATTTGAAACCATTGCAGCACTTGGACCAAGATGTGGTGTGAGTAGTTATGAAGACGTTTCAATGGCAAATTATTATATATCAATCTATGGATTAGATACAATTTCTGCTGGAGCTACTGTATCTGCAGCTATGGAATGGTATGAAGAAGGAATAATTACAAAAGATGATTTAGATGGTTTGGAGCTTAATTTTGGCAATGGGGAAGCTATGGTTGAGTTAATTAGAAAGATGGGGATAAGAGAAGGTGCTGGAGATTTATTTGCTGATGGATCACAAGCTGCAGCACAAAGAATTGGAGGAAGAGCATTAGATTACACCATGACAGTTAAAGGAATGGAACTACCTGCAACAGACCCTAGAGGTAGCTCAGCAATGACTATTTCACTTGGAACATCAGAAAGAGGAGCTTGTCATATGAGACCATATGCAGCTACAGTTGATGCATTCGGTTACTTATATCCAGATTTAGGTATAACTAAACCAAAAGATCCATTTAATGATAGTGAGTCTAAAGAGTGGTTAAAATCAGTAAAAGAGTTTTTTGTTGTAACTAATCTTATTGGAATTTGTGATTTTAATGTTATTAACTGCGAACTCCAACCAACTACACTTGCTGAATTATATACAGCATTAACTGGAATTCAAACAGACAAACTTGAATTACTAAGAAAAGCTGAAAGAACTATTGCTTTAGAGAGAGCATTAAATTATGAAAGAGGATTTAGAAGAAAAGATGATAAACTTCCTAAGCGGTTTATGACTGAAAAAGCACCTTTTGGACCACCGAAGGGCAGGACAGTAGATATGGAAAGTGCATTGAATAAATATTACGAAGCTTGCTCATATGATATGGAAAAAGCCATACCAACAAAAGAAAAGTTTTTAGCATTAGATATGGAAAATATATACAATGGGTTATTGGATCATTAATAGATATTCTTTGAACTTAAAACTAAAAAACACTTACTGTAAAAGGTAAGTGTTTTTTTTATAGAAAATAGGGATGTTTCATAATTGCTCATCTTCAAAAAATTTGATAAAATTAGGTAAATAATTATTTTAAATGTGATATTAACGTGAGTTACAAGAAAAGAAAGTTCAAGTGCATATTATTATATTATGAAAAGAGCAATAAATAAGTAGTGATACCAAAACAAATGTTGCTTATTAATCAAACTAGTTTAAGTGCTAGAGAAATAGCTGAAAATACAGGCATAGCAAAGACTATGGTTTCTAGAATCAAATCTAAAATAAAGAAATGAGCAAAAAAGAACCGTCCCTACTACAAATTGGAGGTAAATTCTTACATGTATAAAAAAATAGTTATTGCTAGAAGCGAAATAGAAGAATTAAAAAGCAAAGACGATAAAATAAGGATGTTGGTTGATTCTATTGGTGATATAAATAGAGAATATATTCCTGAACCGTTTATAGCTCTAGTTAATAGTATAGTATTTCAGCAATTAGCCTATAAAGCTGCAATTTCAATATGGAATAGGTTTGAAAAGCTTGTTACAGAGATAAATCCTGATAATATACTCCATGCAAGCTTTGAATCATTAAGAGAATGTGGACTTTCAAAGACTAAGATAAGCTATATGAGAAATATTGCAGAAGCAGTGAAAAGAAATGAGTTAAATTTTAATAACTTCGCTATGATGTCAGATGAAGAGATTATAGAAAAACTTGTTAAAATAAAGGGTATAGGGGTCTGGACTGCTGAAATGTTCCTAATTTTTTCTTTAAATAGAAAAAATGTTATGAGTTATAAGGATTTAGGAATTAGAAAGGGATTAAAATGGATTTATAACATGAAAGAAGAACCTACTATGAAACAGTTTGAAAAGGTTAAGAACAGATTCTCGCCTTATAATACTTTAGCTTCCTTATATTTATGGGAAATTACTATTAGAAATTACTTTAAATATGAGAATATTGAAAAGGTTAATTTAAAGAACAATGTAACCTACTATGATTCTCCTATTGGGTTGATAGAGATTCAATCTGAGAATGGAGAGATAATTAGGTTAGATTTCCTTAAAGAAAAAAGATACGATGAAAAATTAGAACCTGTATTAGCAGAAGCTAAAAGACAGTTGAATGACTATTTTGATGGAAAACGAAAAGTATTTGATTTACCGCTAAAAACATATGGAACACATTACCAAAAAAGAGTTTGGAATGAACTTACTAAAATTCCATATGGAAAAACTTTATCGTATAAAGATATAGCAGTAGGTATTGGTAATGAAAATGCATGTAGAGCAGTAGGAAATGCAAATAATAAAAATAAAATAGCAATTATTATACCTTGTCATAGAGTAGTAGGAAGCAATGGAAAGCTAGTTGGATATGAAGGTGGGCTATGGCGTAAAAAATGGCTCTTGGAACATGAAAAAAGATTTCTTATAAACAATTAATTTTATTTTTTTAATGAATCGAATAGTAGGAGGAAACGAGGTCAGACTTTAAATATTTACTTATTATAAGTAAATATTTAAAGTCTGTGATATGTTTTTGCCATAACATCGAAGTATAACTAAAACTAAGCAAGTTGATAAATTGGACTAGAGAAGGAATAACATAAATTACCTTTTTACATATAATAATAAATTATGATAAATTAAAAGAAAAGTTGTTGTGAGACTATGTTAAAATATAAAAATGAATGATAAAATTATTAGTGGAGTATAGATACAAATAGGTGGAACAAAGGTGGCTTACAAAAGTGAACTCGTTTGATGAAGAAACTAAGTGACTTACTCAAAATCAAAGATTTTGGTAATCTACTTATAGCTAAAGCTAAGCATCGATACTTAGGTAGGAGATTCTACTCCCACCTAAGTAAGGAAAGTTGTAACACTCACTTATAGAAGTGAGTGTCTAATGATTTTAGATTAAGGTATATGAAACCTATAAGGAACAACAACTTAGAGGTCATTAGTGCGAACTTTAACTATTACGTGGGAAAGAAGTGGTTTATATGTATATATTGCGTAAGATTAAGGATTATAATGGGAGATTTGGAACAAAATACGAAAACTTAGAAATGATGATGTTAGCAACGATTGTAGGTCTTATTACAGGTATCGTATCTATTATTTTTAATAAGAGTTTAAATATATTTCATGATGTTATTTTCAATCTTCCTTCAATAATTGGAGATTTTACTATACAAAAGAAGCTCTTAATAATTCCTTTGTTAGGTGGAATTCTAGTGGGAATAATAAATAAATATCTAATTTCTGATGATAATAGAGGTTTTGGTGTTAGCCAGGTTATGGAAGAACTTAGAGATATAAATCATTTTAAAATGAAGCCCAAGTCTGTTTTAATAAAAACACTAGGAACAATTGTCACATTGGGATCTGGTTTATCGGCAGGGAGACAAGGCCCTATCGTTCATTTAGGAGGCGCTATAGGCTCAAATATTGGTTATAGATTTGGTTATAGCAAGAAGAAAATAGGCATTTTGATTGGATGTGGAGTATCGGGAAGTATTGCAGGAATATTTAATACACCTATTGCTGCAGCTTTATTTGTGTTAGAAGTTCTTATGCATAAGGAACACCTTAAATATTTTAGTCCTATTGTTATTTCTTCTCTTACTTCTGTAATTGTAACAAGATGGTTTATTGGTGATAAACTGTTTTTAGCTGTTAGCGGAAACTTTGGATTTAAAAGTTATAAAGAGTTGATATTTTACATGGTATTAGGCATAATTTTAGGCATAATTTCAGTTTTTTATATTCGAATGATAGAAAAGACAAAGAAGCTTTTTAAAAAAATTAATTTAAACAAAATTATTTCTCCTATTATAGGTGCATCCGTAGTAGTGGCAATTGGTTATAAGCTACCACTTACATTTGATATACATCATGAATCTATTATGAAAATTGTAGAAGAAAATTTAGATATAAAATTACTTTTACTTCTATTGATAGGAAAAACTGTAACTACAGCTGCAACTTTAGGTTCAGGTGGAATAGGAGGGGTATTTATGCCAGGATTATATATTGGATCATTAGGTGGAAGTATATTTGGTAACATTATTTCAAATACTTTTCCAAGTCAAATATATAATATTAATACCTATGCATTAGTTGGTATTGGAGGGATGTTTGCTGGTTTTTCAAATGCGCCAATTACAGCAACCATAATGCTTCTTGAGCTAACGAATAATTATTCTATCATATTTCCAGTTCTCCTAGTATCAACTGTTAGTAGTGCAACCGCAAATCTAATATATGAAGAAAACATATATTCAATGTCTTTACAAAAAAATAAGGGTTCTGTAGAAAAAGAGTAATTTAACTATCGTGTCGAGGGGAAGGGGTTGCTGACAACTCTTTAGGAAAAGTACAGGAATGAGTAAAATAAAAACGTAGTGACTGTTTTCTTACTTAATAAATATCATTTCAAAAAATGATTTTTTGAAGTCATATTCACTAATGGATAGAAACTGAAAAAGATTTGTACAGAAGCTTATTCATACCATGTTAGAAGAGTTTGATATTACAAGGATTTGATTGTAAAAGAGATAAATAGAGAACTTCAAGAGATAAGTAAAAGAATAGGTATTGATATAGGACAAGGGATGCTCGTTTATATGCTTCTTGTTTTATATTTGCAGCAATAGATTTGGGTGAGAGAAAAAATGTTTTTGGGGGAAAAACTATGAAAATTGATAGGCTACTTGGCATCTTGATGATACTTATTAATAGAAAAAAAGTAACTGCAAAAGAACTATCTGATTATTTTGAGGTATCAGTTCGAACTATTCAAAGAGATATGGATAATCTAAATATGGCAGGTGTACCTATTTATGCTGATGTAGGGAAAAATGGAGGATATCAATTAATTGATAACTACAAGCTGGATAAAAATTTTCTAGATGTTAATGAAGCAAAAGTACTTATTGCTTTCTTGCAGAATTTGCAGCAAACAGTACCTTATTCAGAAGTAAAGTCAATGTTTAATAAATTTTTAATGTTACACCCAAAGGAGTTGAAAGACAATAAAATTGTAGTGAAATTGAATCCTCTCATTAATGAGAAAATCTTAAAAGACAATCTAGACAAAATTGCAAAAGCAAGAGATAAATGCTTGAAAGTACAAATTAAATATATAGATATGAATTTTCAAGAAACTGATAGAACTATATTCCCATATACTTTGGTAATGATGGGAGCAACATGGTATATTTATGCATATTGTGATCTCCGAGAGGATTTTAGAATGTTCAAATTAAGTAGAATTATATCATGTGAAATATTAAGTGAGGAATTTTCAGTCAAAGAAATGCCAAAAATATTGCCTTGGGATAATGATTTAGACTCTAGAAGAGAAAGTACTAAAATAATATTAGAAATTGATAAGATTTTGCAAGGCAAGCTTCCAGATTATTTTGATTATAAAGATTGTAGAGTTGAAAATAATAAGATAATTGTTGATCTTTGTTTTCCTGTAGATGAATGGTTGTATTCACTCCTTGCTGGACTAGTTCCTTATGTTAAGATTATTAAACCAGATTGGCTAAGAGAAGAGTTTACTAGAAGACTTAAATTATGTATAGAAAAAAATAATCTATGACATAGTGTTGTCGCAATTTACACCTTATAATAATTAAGTAAGTAGAATAAGTAAATAGTATCAATATTAATTACTTAATCAAATTATAAGGAGTGAAGTTATGAATATTTGTCAAAGCTGTGGTATGCCAATGAAAAACAAAGAATTATATGGAAAGAACAAAGATGGTTCACCTAACACTGATTACTGTATACATTGTTATCCTAAAGGAGAATTCAACAATCCAGATGAAACTTTTGAAGAAATGGTTGAATCATGTATACCGTTTGAGATGAAAGCAGAAGGATTTACAGAAGAACAAGCAAGGGAGTATCTAGTACGAAATCTAAAAACTCTAAAAAGATGGTCATAAAGTGAAACTAAATTTCAGATGGAGTTTTTACCCCATCTGAAATTTAGTTTCACTTTATTTCATTTGGTTGGAGACTACAGTAAGTTTTCCATGTATAATTGTTATTAGTAAAGGATATATTGGGAGGGAAGTTGTTTGATAGAATATTTAGTGCAAGGTTTTATATTGGGTATTGCATATGTTGCTCCTATAGGGATGCAAAATCTTTATGTAATAAACACTGCAATAGGTAGTAATAAACTAAAAGCATATAAGGTAGCTTTAACTACAATTTTTTTCGATGTTTCTTTGGCATTAGCATGTTTCTTTGGCATGGGGGGTTTGATGGAAAAGTTTCGAACCCTTAAATTGATTATTCTTTTTACTGGATGTATTGCTGTAGTATATATTGGAATTCAGCTCATAAGGAGTACACCAGAAACAAAAAACGAAGTAAACGCAAACAAATCATTTTCACAAATAATTCTGACGAGCTAATG
>DAOUQG010000098.1 GCA_030625765.1 Thermohalobacteraceae bacterium
TATAGTACAGGGCGGAATGTATAAGGATTTGAGAGAACAAAGTGTGAAGGAATTACTTGATTTAGATTTTCCTGGATATGCAGTAGGAGGATTAAGTGTTGGAGAGCCTAAAGAGTTAATGTGCGAGGTTTTAGACTATACTGTACCAATGCTTCCTGAGAATAAGGCAAGGTACTTAATGGGAGTTGGAAGTCCTGATTATTTGTTTGAAGCTGTTATAAGAGGTATTGATATGGCTGATTGTGTTCTACCAACACGAATAGCTAGAAATGGTACAGCATTAACTAGTCAAGGGAAAGTAGTTATTAGAAATGCAAAATATAAGAGAGATTTTACAAAGCTAGATCCAGAGTGTGACTGTTATACTTGTAAAAATTACACTAGAGCGTATATTAGACATTTGTTTAATGTAGATGAAATTTTAGGCGCAAGATTGACGACTATTCATAATTTATATTTTTTAATTAAGCTTATGGAGAATATTAGAGAAGCAATTAAAGAAGATAGATTAATGGAATATAGAGAAAAGTTTTATAAAAAATATGGTTATATAAAATAAAAAGAAGGTTTTTTTGAAAAAGTATTGAATTATAATTATAAAGAAAGGAGGGAAGCATAATGGCACAATTACAAGGTTTGTTATTACCAATTTTGTTATTAGTTGTATTTTATTTCCTATTAATTAGACCTCAACAAAAGAAAACTAAGCAATTAAATCAAATGAGAAATAGTCTTGCAGTAGGAGATGAAATCGTTACCATTGGTGGAATTCACGGTAAAATTACAAAGATAAAAGAAGATATGATTACTATTGAAGTGGGTTCTGATAAAACCAAAATGAATATTACTAAGTGGGCAGTTGGAAATGTAACAAATAAAGAGGTAGAAGAGAAAAAGTAGTTTTTAAAAAGAGGTTTTCACTTAATTCCGAAAATCTCTTTTTTATTTTTTGAGGAATAATTTTCAATGAACTGAATACATATTCAATAAGGATATCAGGAGGTGAGATAATGAGATATAATACAGATAAGAATGAAATAAATTATCCAATCACCTTACTAAAGGGTATTGTATTCAGTCTTATAATTACAGTAATTTTAATAATTGTACTTGCTTTAATACTAACCTATACTAGTTTATCTGAAGGAATAATTCCAATAGTAAATTCAATAATAATGATATTAAGTATAGCATTAGGCTCCATATATGTTTCAGTAAAGATAAATAGACTAGGGTGGTTGAATGGAGCTCTGACAGGTTTATTATACATTTTAATTTTAGTTATACTTGGCAATATGTTTGTTGACTCTTTTAAGTTAGATATTTTTATTTTGTTTAGAATATTAATTGCATTAATAACAGGTGCCGTTGGAGGAATGATTGGAATAAATCTTAGATAAATCTTTATAAATTTTTGACTTTATGTTATAATCTAGTAGAATGAATTGGATAAGGAGGAATATCATGAAGCACATAAAAACATTAACAGGAAAAAGTCATAAAAACACTATTGAAAAAGGTGGATGTGGCGAGTGTCAAACTTCTTGTCAGTCTGCATGTAAAACATCATGCACAGTGGGCAATCAAAGTTGCGAAAATAATAAATAGTACATAAAAAGTAGTGGAAAATCCACTACTTTTTAATTTTTCATTGAATAAATTATGAAATTACTATAAAATAAGTATGTTAGCTTAAAATAGGAGGAATAATTATGGGACAAGTTCATAAATTTAAACTAAATAATAAAAACATAATTCTTGATATAAATAGTGGGTCTGTTCATGTTGTAGACAAGCTTGTTTGGGATATTATTGAGTTTTATGAGAATAATAGTATGGAAGAAATTGTTAGCAAATTGGAATCGGCATATCCTGTAGATAGTATCAAGGAGGCTTATTCAGAGATTCAAGATTTGATTAGCAATGGGTTATTATTCAGTGATGATATTTATATTGATGATTTTAAATATAATGAGGAAAATATTATTAAAGCTTTATGCTTACATATTGCTCATGATTGTAATCTAAGATGTCAATACTGTTTTGCTTCTCAGGGTGATTTCGACGGAGAAAGACTTTTAATGCCACTTGAAGTAGGAAAAAAAGCATTAGATTTTCTTGTAGAAAATTCGGGCAATCGTGTTAACCTCGAAGTAGACTTTTTTGGTGGAGAGCCCTTCATGAATTTTGACGTTGTTAAAGAGCTAGTAGCATATGGTAGAGAGATTGAGAAAAAGAAAAATAAGCGATTTAGGTATACAATTACTACTAATGGATTGATGCTAAATAAAGAAAATATGAAGTTTATAAATGATAACATGGATAATGTTGTTCTGAGTATAGATGGAAGAAAGCAAGTTAATGATGAAATGAGAACAACCATAAATGGAGAAGGCAGCTATGATATTATTGTTCCAAAATTCTTAGATTTTGTAAAAATGAGAGGAAACAAGGGATATTATGCAAGAGGAACTTTTACAAGTAAAAATCTTGATTTTTCTAACGATGTGCTTGCGCTAAGGGAGTTAGGCTTCAAAAGCATTTCAGTTGAGCCAGTGGTTGCCAGTCCTGAGCATGATTATGCTCTTTTAGAAGAGCATCTAGGCACTATACTAGAAGAATATGAGAAGCTATCTAAAGAGTATATTAAGTTAAAAAAAGAGGATGATGCTTTTGAATTCTTTCATTTTATGATTGATTTAAATCAAGGTCCATGCTTTATAAAAAGGATTGTGGGTTGTGGAGCAGGAACTGAATATCTCGCTGTGACGCCAGAAGGCGACTTTTACCCATGTCATCAATTTGTAGGAGATGAGAGCTTTAAAATGGGGAATGTATTTAGTGGTATTAATAATCTAGAGCTAAGAGAAAAATTTAAACAAGCTAATGTATATTCTAAAGATGAGTGTAAGGAATGTTGGGCTAGATATTACTGTAGTGGTGGCTGTCATGCGAATGCTTATAATTTTAATAAGGACATAAATAAGCCATATAGGATTGGGTGCGAAATGGAGAAAAAAAGAGTTGAATGTGCTATTTCAGTAGCGGCAAATTTAAAATAGGAGGTTCTATAAATGATTTTAGATTATGAAGGGATTAAACCCCAAATACATGATAGCTGTTTTATTGCTGATAGTGCTGAGTTAATTGGAAAGGTAGAAATAGGAGAAAATACAAGTGTATGGTATAATTGTGTATTAAGAGGAGATGAAAATAGTATTAGAATTGGTAAACATACTAATATACAAGACGGAACAGTTATTCATATTAGTAAGGAATATAGTACTGATATTGGAGATTATGTAACTGTAGGTCACAAGGCAATAGTACATGCATGTAGAATAGGCGATAACGTGTTGGTAGGTATGGGAGCAATAATTTTAGATGGTGCTGAAATTGAAGATAATGTTTTAATCGGGGCAGGTAGTATAGTAACACCTGGTAAAATAATACCCTCGGGTTCTTTAGTGTTAGGTTCTCCAGCAAAGGTTGTAAGGGAGCTTAGTAGCGAGGAAATTGAGCAGCTAAAACAGTCTGCTGTAGATTATGTTGAAAATGCTGAAAAACATAAAAAGTAATTTTAACTTATGTTTTATTGACTCTAATCATGTTCAAGTTATATAATATTGTTTATGAAGATATGTTAGGAGGAAAAGAAATGAGACTTAAAAGTACAATAATTTTTGTATTAATACTATTAGTTGTGGGTGGTTTAGCATACACTTCAATTTTCGGATTTGATTTAGGAAGATTCGAACTAACAACCGTAAAAGAAGAAATGGATTTGGGTTTAGATTTAGCAGGGGGAGTTTATGTAGTTTTAGAAGCTCAAACTGATGCTACTGGTGATGAACTCAAAAAAATGATGCAACAATCAAAGGCAATAATTGATGAGAGAGTAAATTCTTTAGGAGTTTCTGAACCGAATATTGTTATTGAAGGTGAAAAAAGAATTAGAGTAGAGATTGCAGGTGTAAGTGATCCTCAAGAGGCAATTAACTTGATAGGGAAAACTGCTCAGCTTCAATTTATTGACCCTGATGGAAATGTAGTTATCACAGGTGAACATGTTAAGGAATCAAAAGCAGAATATCAACGCGTTAGTGGTGGATTTGAAGAGGCGGTTGTATCTTTACATCTAAATAAAGAAGGAACTGAAAGATTTAGAGAAGTTACTACTAGACTTGCACTAGAGCAAGTTAGAGAGAACAAAATTATCTATATCGTTCTTGATGGTCAAGTAATTTCGCCACCAGCTGTTAATGATCCTATAACTGATGGAAGGTCAGTAATTACAGGTATGGGCTCAATAGAAGAAGCTAGTAGACTTGCAACACTTATTAGAGCTGGTGCTCTTCCAGTAGAGATGAAAGAGATGCAGGTTTCTGTTATTGGACCAACATTAGGAATGACAGCATTAGAAAAAAGTGTATTTGCTGCAGGAATTGGACTGTTATTGATTTTCTTGTTTATGATAATTTACTATAGAATTCCAGGCTTTATTGCTTCAGTAGGATTAACAATATATATATTAATTTTATTAGGAATTATGATCGGGTTAAATGTTAAGCTTACATTGCCAGGAATCGCTGGTATAATACTTTCTATTGGTATGGCTGTTGATGCTAACGTGGTTATTTTTGAAAGAATTAAGGAAGAGATTAGAAATGGAAAGACATTAAGAGCAGCTGTTGATTCAGGCTTTAAGAGAGCTCTCTCAACTGTACTTGATGCTAATATAACTACTCTTATAGCTGGTATAGTTTTATATAACTTTGGAACTGGTCCAATCAAAGGTTTTGGAGTAACATTAATTATTGGTTTAGTCGCTTCAATGATTACTGCTGTATTTATAACTAGATATTTGCTTAAGCTAATAATTAATATTAATATAACTGAGAATACTAAATTATACGGAGCGTAAGGGGTGAAATAAATGAATTTTATGTCAAAGAGAAAGATATTTTTTACAATGTCTATTATTATAATTTTAATTGGAATAATAACTACTGCTGTTTTAGGACTTAACTTTGGTATTGATTTTACTGGGGGAACGCTTATACAAATTGATTTAGGTGAAAAAGTTTCAGTTAAAGATATAAGAGAAATAACTGATGAATTTGATGTAAATGCAGAAATCATTCATGCAGGAGATTTAAAAGAGCAAGTAATCATTAAAACTACAGTAGATTTAAATAATGCTGAAAGATTAGATATTTTTAATCAGTTCAAAGAAAAATACAACTTAGAAGATACTGCTCTAATGCAATCAGAGAAGTTTGGGGCAGCAATAGGTAGTGAAATCCAGACAAAAGCATTGATTTCAGTTCTTATTGCAACTATCGGAATGCTTCTTTATATTACATTTAGATTTGAGTTTAAATTTGGAATTTCAGCTATTATAGCTTTAGTACATGATGTACTTATTGCATTAACAGTATACGCAGTTTTGAGAATTCCAGTAAACAGTTCTTTTGTTGCAGCTATACTAACTATTGTCGGTTATTCAATAAATGATACAATAGTTGTGTTTGATAGGATTAGAGAAAACATCAAGTCTATGAGAAAGAATAACTATGAAGAAATTGTTAATAAGAGTGTTTCACAGACTATTGTTAGATCTATAAACACTTCTTTTACAACTTTATTAGCAATAGTAACATTGTATATATTTGGAGTAGAAGCTATTAAGGATTTTGCTTTACCATTGATTGTTGGAGTTATTGCAGGAACATATTCTTCAATCTTTATAGCAAGTCCTGTTTGGTTCATATTTAAAAGTAAATTTTCAAATTAATAGAGTTATTGTGGTGGATCAAACAACTGATAGTTTAGCTGTTTGAGATGTAGCATAGAATAAAAACTGCCTCTGGCAGTTTTTTTCATTAAAATCTACATCAATATTAGTAGATATATAATAGACATGTGGTTAGAATATATGCCTATTTATAAATATGAAATCGCTATATTTAAGTTGAAATATGGGAAGTATAGAAAAATAATTATAAATTAGCATGAAGAATGAAGGATTAAATAGATTTGAGAAGAAATAAATATTATACTAAAATGAAAAATAGGGGGTTTTTATATGCAATTTGGATTTATTATTTCTTTAGTGGCTGCAATATTGGTAGCAGTCTTTGCGATTAAGAATGGTGAAAGTGTAACAATTGATTTATTCTTTACTACAAAAGAAGTTTCCCAGGCAATAGTCATTTTAATTTCAGCAGCTTCTGGAGCAATAATAGTTGCTATTTTAGGACTGTATAGGCAAATCAAGATGTCTTTTAAGATTAAAGAACTTACTAAAAAAGTAGCTGCTTTGGAAAAGGATGCTAAAGGTATAGATATTGAGGTGCTTGATGATAAAGAAACATTACATCAAGAAGTTAATTTGAAAGATGATACAATGAACATTGAAAGTGAGAAAGCTGCAAACGAGAACGATGAAGAAACAGAAGAAGTTAAGCAGGAAATAGAAAATTCTGAGAGTAATAAAGATAGTGATAATCTTTCCAAAAATAAATAAACTATATCTTTATACAATTGATACCTAACATTAAATAATATGAGCTAGCTATAGAAAAGTAGAGTTTATTAGAAGGTGAAACATATGATGAAATTCGATAAAGTAGTAAAGATAATAAATAATGATAATACAGAAAAAGAATATCTATCCAAATCTCTAGGTATTTCTATGTTAACATCTAAAATATTACTTAACAGGGGAATTAATCAGCTTGAAGAGGCAGAGGTTTTCTTAAATCCTGCCCTCAGCAAGCTTTATGACCCGTTTTTGCTTAAGGATATGGATGAAGCTGTTACTAGAATATGTGAAGCAGTTGATAAAAAAGAAAATATTTGGATATATGGCGATTATGATGTTGATGGTGTTACAAGTACATCTATTTTAATGATTTTTTTAAAAAAAATTGGCATTGAGCCAAAATATTATATTCCTGACAGAATGACAGAGGGATATGGGCTTAATAAAAACGCTATAGATTATATAAATGATGAGGGTGGACAATTAATAATTACTGTTGATTGTGGAATAACATCCTTTGAAGTTGTGGAGCATTGTAATCAAAAGGGTATAGACATTATCATTACTGATCATCATCAATGTATAGAATCAATTCCTGATGCTTTAGCTGTTATAAATCCTAATAGAAATGACTGTAAGTATCCCTTTAAAAAGCTTGCAGGCGTAGGAGTTGCATTTAAGCTTATTCAAGCCCTTTCAAAATCATTAGATACCGAGATAAACTATAATGAAATATTACCTATCGTAGCTATAGGAACAGTCGCGGATGTAGTTTCATTGACTGGAGAAAATAGGATTATAGTGAAAAATGGTTTAGATATAATAAATTCTTCATCAAATTTTGGAGTAAAAGCTTTAATAGAGGTAACCGGATTAAAAGAAAAGCAAATTACTAGTGGACATATTGGTTTTGTACTTGGTCCAAGGATAAATGCTGGTGGTAGAATTGGACTTGCTAAGTATGGAGTTGAGTTGTTTATTGCAGACTCGATAGAAACAGCTTACACTTTAGCTAAAAAATTGGACGCTGAAAACGTTAAAAGACAAAAAATTGAACAGGAAATATTAAAGAGTGCAATCAAAACTATTGAGAATAATTATGATACTGAGAAAGAAAGGGTACTAGTAGTATCTGGAGAGGATTGGCATCATGGAGTAATAGGGATTGTAAGCTCTAGAATAACTGAAAAATATTATAGACCAAGTATTGTAATTTCAATAGAAGAAAATGAAGCTAGAGGTTCAGCTAGAAGCATATCTTCTTTCGATATGTATGAGAGTCTATCAAAATGTAAGGACTTGTTTATAAAATTTGGTGGACATAAACAGGCAGCAGGACTATCTCTCTATAAAGAAAATATTTGTTATTTAAGGAACAAAATAAATGCAATTGCAGATGAAGTATTATCAGAAGAGGATTTAATACCTCAAATAGTTGTAGATAGTGAAATAAATTCATTTGACATTTCTTTAGCGACAGTAGAAGAACTAGATATGCTAAAACCGTTTGGCGTTGACAATCCTAGTCCACTTTTCTTACTTAAAAATGCTAAAATAAAATCAATAAACTGTATAGGTAAAGAAAAAAATCATCTTAAGCTTTTTGTAGAGAAAAATGGTGTAGAGTTTGATTGTATTGGTTTTAGACTTGGTGAGTACAGCGAAAAGCTTAATCCCAATGACACAATAGATATAGTAGCATCATTAGAAATTAATGAGTATATGAGTAAAAAAAAGGTGCAGTTAAATATAAAAGAAATAATGCTAGCCTTTTCAAATAACTCAAAAATAGATAAAAAATATTCTGACTCACTACTTAACTCTTTTTCATATAATACAAATGTTTCTGATCATACTAGCTTTAATAACCTAAAAATTCATAAGAACATCGATAGAGTTCATTATATTATTGAGAAATTAAAAAATGATGATGGAATAATGGTACTTATAAACAATTTTTATATTTTACAGGAGTTATTAAGTGAAGTACAATTAGAAGGAAGAAGTATTATTAAGAAAACGGAGATTTCATACAATTTTTCTATGCAGAATAAAAGTAACTGTATTATAATAAATCCAATTCTACAAAATATAGATTTTAGACAGTATAAAGATATTTATTTACTAGGTTTAAGCTTTGACAATATTACCTCACCAAGTTTTGTTGATTTACTAGGTGAAAGATTTCTAAATATATTTTTGGATAGTAAGGATATCGATCTAAACACTAAGGTTGTAGATGATATAGTACCAACCTTAGGTGATTTAAGAGCAGTATATAAGAGCTTTTTAAATAAAAATAGTGACATTTTAAGAATTAATATTGAAAAATATATATCGTTCTTAAACAATAACAGCTTCTTAAAATTGAATGAAATGAAGCTAAGATTAGCTATAGAAATTTTGAATGATTGTAATCTGTTAGATTTTAAATTTAAGAACGAAGATTATTATATAAAATTAAACAATAAACCAAAAAATAAAATTGATATTGAAAATGTTCAAAAATTCAAGTATTTAAACTATTTAAAGAATAATATTTTGAATAATTATAACTATATTAATAGCTATATAGAGGAGGAAGATTGATGGATTTAAAAAGTAAAATAAGGGATATCAAGGATTTTCCAAAGGAAGGAATTATATTCAAGGATATTACTACTGTGTTAAAGGATAAAGAAGCTTTTCGTTATTGTATTGATAAAATGGCTGAACAATTTGAAAATAAAGATGTTGATATAATTGTGGGACCTGAGGCAAGAGGTTTTTTAGTGGGAGCACCTATTGCTTATAAAATAGGTGCAGGTTTTGTTCCTGTAAGAAAGCCTGGTAAATTACCTGCTGAAACTATTAGCTATGAGTATGAACTTGAATATGGAACAGATTCACTTGAAATTCATAAAGATAGTATAGAGCCAGGTACTAAAGTTGTTATAGTTGATGACCTTCTAGCTACTGGTGGTACTATACTTTCAACAATTAAGTTAATTGAACAGTTAGGCGGAGAAATAGTTGGAGTTAGCTTTTTTATTGAATTAGAATTTTTAAATGGTAGAGATGTTTTGAAAGGATATGATATCTCATCACTTGTGAAATTTTAGCTGAAAAGAATTTAAATTATTATCTTCGCTGTTCAGATATACATCACTTCTGGTAAAGAAACTAAGTGACTTACAACAAATCAAGATTTGTGTAATCTACTTATGATAAAGCTACTAAGTGATTCACAAGAAATCAAAGATTTTGGTAATCTACTTATACTTATCGGATAATAATACAAATTCAAGCGTGATAAGCTTTCATAACTCTTTGCGCCTTGCAAGTCAAGAGGGGACGGTTCCTCCTGACTCACTAAAAGATGATAATCTAAAAATAATCTTTTTTAAAAGAAGTGATATTAAGGATTAAAATAATTACCTTCGCTGTTCAGGTATCTAGCATTTCTTGGATTATAAATAAAAGAATATCTGCAAAAAGAATTAATATGTGAAGTTAAAAAATACTTATGAGAGTAATAATTTTAATTTTCAGTTTCTAAATTGGAAGAGG
>DAOUQG010000191.1 GCA_030625765.1 Thermohalobacteraceae bacterium
TGCAATTTCTAAGCTGAGATATATTGATATTATAAGTACTAGTACTATACCATTCACTAAATCATCTCCCTCATTTATTTATATATTAATTATAGCACATAATAAGGAAGATAATAGCATTGTCATAATTACGTAATAAAGATGTAAATTTTGTAATAGTAGTTGAGAATTTTTTATTCATCATCATCACTATTCAATATCTTAATCATTTCCATCATTCCTATCATCTCTTTAATCTTTTCTTTATCAATGTTTTTTCCTCCAAGTAAAGGAGAAACTACTTCAATTAAAGTATCGATCGAGTTAGTCGGTTGGTCTGATGAATTAGCTAATGAGGAAACAGCACTAATAACTCCTTTTAATTTATCAATATTTGTAACCATATCAATAATAGGTCTTATTTGTTTGCCTTTTTCTTCTGGAAGCTCATTGCTAAGGATATTTATAACATTGCCTATTTTTTCTCTATTATTATTTATACTAACTGGAGAAATTGGGCTATAGTCCCTTGCTGTTGAAAAAAAATCTACTAATGATAGCGCTCTGTTTACTTTTTCAAAAGTTAAGACAAGACTGTTTACTGTTGGAATAACATGTTCAGGTAAATAAGGTCCTATTTTTTTAATAGTATGAATATTTTTTTCTATTGTTTTTGCATTTAATGACGTAAATATGTTTTCTATGTTTAGTGAGCTTACTAAGTTATTGATTGGCTCAAAAAAATTTGTTGACTGAGGATTGTTTGATACTTTTCCTCTAAGTAAGAAGAGCACAGGAATAAACATAAATAATCTATTAGCTAACAAGTTTTGATTTTTTTGTTTTGAAGGAACTGAGGTTAATTCATTCACTTGTATGCCTCCTATTCTAAATATTAGGTATCTATTGTTACAAAAAAATAATCTGTATATTATATTATGTAAAAACGATAAGTTTCGTTACGGATTTTTAAAAGAAGTACATGATAGCTTAAAAATTTTGATAGTAATATATCGTATTACTTATTTACTCTGTAATAGTTGAAATTACTATTTATTTTTGGATTAATGTTTGTGTGGTAAATATACTATTCCATTTTTCTTAACTAATTTATGAAAATTGTAATAAATTAATAGTTATAGACATATTAATTTATGTATAAAAGCTAGAGGGGGGATTTTAAATGACTGATAATGAAAAAAAATCAAATGCAAAAATCGATGAAGCTCTAGAAAAGCTTAAAGGAAGAATAAATCCTACAGAAGAACAGTTAAGTAAATTAAAAGAGATGGCTGAAAAATGTAAAGGTAAATCAGAGGAAGATATTTTTTTCGAGATAATTAAGTTGAAAAACAAGATGGTTGAAAACATGGATGAAGAGGAGTATAAGAAAAAATTAAAGAAATTAGAAAAAATTCGCCCAATGCTTAATGAAGAACAAAATAAAAAGCTTGATAAATTATTAGAATCTCTTAGGGATTAATAAAATTTAAAGACACACAATTGTGTGTCTTTTTGCATGTGAGATGAATGTATGACAGCATACTTAGAAGGTGTAAAAATGTTTTTAAAAAAATTTGATGTACCATGCAAATATATGGTATATTTTGTTTTTAATAGAACTAAATTAGCAAATAATGATATTTTTATTGACAGAACTATTTTAGTTAGATATATTATAATCGATAATGATTATTATTAACACAATTGTTTTTTTATTAGGAGGACAAGTTATATGAGTAATATTACTGTAATAGTGATTATATCAGTTTTAGGACCTATTGTAGGCTCTTTAATAGGTGTGATAAGAAAACCATCTGAGAGTTTTATGTATAATATGCTTTCTTTTGCAGCAGGTATAATGCTAACTGTCTCCTTTCTTGAACTTATTCCTGAGAGTTTGGAATTTTCTTCAATTTGTATATGTATCATAGGAATTATAATTGGAAGTGTGATAATGTATCTAGTTGATAGAATTATACCTCATATTCATCCCGAACTATTGGAGCAAGAGCATGGAAGGAAACTCAAAAAAACTGCATCGTATCTTTTAATTGGAATTTTTCTACATAATTTCCCTGAAGGTATGGCTATAGCTATTGGAACTGTTTCAGATTCAAAGGTTAGTATAGCGATAGCATTAGCGATAGCAATTCATAATATACCAGAGGGTATATGTACATCAGCTCCATACTATCATTGCACTCAAAAAAGACTAAAATCGTTTTTAATTTCATCAACTACCGCTCTACCAATATTAGCTGGATTTATTTTTGCAAACTATTTATTTAAGAATATTTCTAGTACATTTATTGGGCTTATTATTGGAGCGACGGCTGGACTTATGATTTATATTTGTGCTGATGAGCTCATTCCATCTTCATGTAGTAAAAACACTAATCACAGTACTATTTTTTCTTTGATAAGCGGAGTTTTATTTGTTATTTTGCTTCAAGGGATATAATTTAAATTCAGACGTGTTGTGTTTTCATAACTTTTTGTGTTTGAGCGAGCGAAAACATATTCGTTAATATACAAAATTATTAATAATATTAAAAGGAACTATAGTGTGAGTTTTATACTCACATTTTTTATTTTACATATCAAGATTATGTAACCTTGACTAGTTGTGAGTCCTTGCATTGACAGAATTGCATGGATATGTTAAAATATAAATCTGTATTATGTAAACTAGAAAGGTGATTGAGATGAAAATTAACAGAAAAAGAAAAATTATTTTAATCTCTTTGATAGTAGTAATGATTGTATTCTTAGGGGTAAATTATTTTTTGACCAATAATAAAGATTATGTAGATATCTCGTATACTAAGTTTTTAGATATGATTGAAAATGGAGGAATAGAAAAGGTATTTTTAAGTAATGAAGAGAAAATTGAAGGAATTTTTAAAGATGGAGGTTATTTTAAAACTGATAACCCTAGAACAGAAGGCTTTAAAGAAAAGCTTTTGATGCAAGATATAGTTGTAGAAGAGAGTGATGGAAATACTACTGTCAGTGATATAGCTACTTCTATATTTATTTCAATAGGATTTGGTTTTATTGTATTCTTCATGTATAAAAACTCTCCAAGGCAAGCTGAAAAAGAGATTTCTAAGATATCAAATATTGATAGTCAAGGAAATGACTTATCAAAAATTAACTTTGATGATGTAGCAGGCAATGATGAAGCTAAAGAAAGCCTTAAAGAACTAGTTGATTTTATCAAAACACCTGAAAAATACGAAGAATATGGAGCAAGAATGCCTAGAGGAGTTA
The DNA here is from genome assembly GCA_030625765.1 of Thermohalobacteraceae bacterium. GTDB lineage: Bacteria > Bacillota > Clostridia > Tissierellales > VENL01 > DAOUQG01. Next base: position 3,256 of record DAOUQG010000191.1, read on the forward strand.
TGCTATATGGGCCTCCTGGTACTGGAAAGACTTTGCTTGCAAAGGCTCTTGCAGGTGAAGCAAATGTTCCTTTTTTTGCAGTATCAGGATCAGATTTTATTCAGGTCTATGCAGGTCTAGGTGCTAGCAGAATAAGAAATTTATTTAAGAAAGCTAGAGAAGCTGGTAAATGTGTAATTTTTATAGATGAGATTGATGCTTTAGGTAAGAAAAGAAGAGGTGGTCTATCAAGTGGTGGGAATGATGAGAGTGATAGAACGCTAAATGCACTTCTAACAGAAATGTCAGGATTTAAGGGTAGTGAAGGCATTATAGTAGTTGCAGCTACAAACAGGATAGATACATTGGATGATGCATTATTAAGACCTGGTAGATTTGACAGACAAATTGAGGTTGGATTACCTGATGTAAATGCTAGACATAAAATTTTGAAGCTTCATAGTAAAAATAAACCTGTTTCTAGTCAAGTTGATCTAAAGAGAGTTGCATATCAAACAGTCTATTTTAGTGGTGCTAAACTGGAAAATCTTATGAATGAATCTGCTATGATTGCAGCCAAAGAAAATAATAAAGAGATTACTATGAAGCATATTGATAAGGCATTTTATACTGTTATAGCTGGAGAAGAGAAAAAGGACAAAAGCTGTATTTCATCCGAGGAAAAAAGGATTACAGCATTTCATGAAGCTGGACATGCTTTAGTAACAAAGCTAGTTTTACCACAGAACAGAGTTACAAAAATTACAATCATTCCAAGTACAAAGGGTGCTGGAGGATTTAGTATGAATATTCCTCCAGATAAAATGTATAGAACAAAAGATGAAATTAGAAAAAACATAATGGTTTCACTTGGTGGAAGGGCATCAGAAGAAATTATTTTTGGTAAGGATAATATAACTACAGGCGCTTCCAACGATTTGCAAAGAGCAACAGAGATGGCATTGTCAATGATAAGCAGGTTTGGTATGGATAATGAAACAGGCTTGGTAAATTATGAAGTTCTTATTGGCAACAATCTGGGTTCCAATGCTTATATAATTGAAAGAGTTAAAGCTTTAATTGAAGAATTATATATTAAAACTAAGACAATATTAGAAGATAATAAGCATTTACTTGACGAAATAACTAAAGTACTGTTAAATCAAGAAACTATCAATGAGGAAGAGCTTGATGTGATATTAATAAGCAAACAGACTGATGTATATGATAATACTTTAGTTTAGTAATGAATTTCAAAAACTATGGAAGAGGTTTTTCCATAGTTTTTGAATAATTCAAGCTTGTCAAGTATAGTATAATTGCGAAATAATAAATAAAGTTTACATAATCTAATATAATCTGTTTTTTTACTGATTATTATTAGAATTAAGATTTTTAAAAACAGTGCTCTTGTAGTATAATATGATTAATAAAACATTCCTGAGATGTTAGTTAGCACTTGATAATTCAACCGACATAGTATATACGGGAGTTCGAGTTCATTAGTGTATGGCATGCCTATCCACAATGTAGGACGTCAAAAGTTGATGGCAGAATGCCCACCTGCTGAGAAGCGGGCATGAATTATAAGAGCAACGGCACCGCGGGATTGTTTACCCTAAGTATAAGCTTGGGGATTTTTTTATTTAAACATTAATTTTTTTATTATATAAGGTGGAATTCCTTTAATTATGAAAAGAATAATTAGGTATGTAATTCCGCCACTAAATAAAGTAGATGAGATTGTTATAAGATTTTTAAGATTGATGCTATGTAAAAATCTATAAGTTGTTACCATTATAAATATAGATATAAAACCTGAGATAAGAGGTTTAAAGATATAGTTATTAAGATTAATGTTGATTTTTATTACCCTATTTATAGTTATAAAATGCATAATACATATTAGTGTAGTGGAAATTATAAAACCTATAAAGAAGCCATTAACTCCGAAGCTTGGTTTACTAACCAAGAAATATGTTGACATTAATTGAAATGACATACCAATAGCATAATTTATTGTTGCAGCAACCTCTTTACCAAGACCATGTAAAATTCCAGACATAGTATGCTGTAAAGAAAGAAAAATTGTCGCATATCCCATAATACCTATGTATTTTCCTATTGTTGCATCTCCATAAAAAAACATAGCAATATTATTGGAGAAAAAAACAAAGATTAATGTTAATGGTATAGATACAAAAAGAGTTATTCTAATACACAGAGAAATATTTTCTTTAATAAATCTGAATTTTTTCAATGCAACATGTTCTGATATGTTAGGGATTATGTTAATTACCAAAGCAGAAGTTACTATGAAAGGAAGAAAAATTATTGGCAATGTCATTCCTGTAATTCGTCCAAAAGATGCAATAGCTTCTGACTTTGAAAATCCTGCAACAATGAGTCTTTGAGGAATTAAAATTGCATTTATCATTTGAAGAACAACATTGATAATTCTTGAAATAGTAATTGGAGCAGCAATTAAAGAGAGGTTATATAGAATTTTTATTGAACTAATTTTTATTGTAGAACTTGTATAGTTTTTTATTTTGGTCAGTTTATAATTTATTAG
>DAOUQG010000046.1 GCA_030625765.1 Thermohalobacteraceae bacterium
GTTTCAGCAATTCCACCTAACAAATGAATATTAATTTTCCCTTCCATACTATATAGTTTTTTAGCAATTACTGCAACTGCAGAAGCACCTGTTCCACAAGCTAAGGTTTGGCCTACACCCCTTTCCCAAGTGTAAACTTCAATATTATTATCATCAATAACCTTGCAAAAATTAACATTGGTTTTTTCTGGAAATAATATATGATTTTCAATTATTGGACCATATTTTTTAATATCAATATTGTCAAAACTATCAACAAATATAACCACATGAGGACATGCCATTAATAAAAATGACATATTCAGCTTCATTTCATCAACTTCAATTTTTTTATTGATAAAAATCTCTTCACTTGTATCAATAGGTATTTGCTTTGTAGAAATAACTGGTTTGCCCATATTTACTCTAACTCTATTTACTTTATTGTCATTTAAGAAAACTTTGGGTATAATAATCCCAGCTAAGGTTTCTACTGTGAATTCTTTCTTGTTGGTAAGTCCATTATCATACACATACTTTGCAAAACATCTCATTCCATTTCCACACATTTGAGGTCTAGAACCATCAGCATTAAAAAAAGTCATTTTAAAATCAGCTAGCTCTGACTCTTCTACAACAATCATTCCATCTGCTCCGATACCAAAATGTCTATCACATACCTTTTTAGCTAAATCAACATAATTTGGTAATCTATTATTTATCCCATTGAATATTATAAAATCATTTCCTAGTCCATGCATTTTTGTAAATTTCAAAGAAAATACCTCCTTGTTTTTGATAGATATGTAGAAGCAAATATTTTTATCTATATAATATGTTATCCTAAAATCAATTAAAATCCTTCTAATTGTTACAAAATTTTAATATTTTTTTCTTATTGGATCATATCCCTTTATATTTTGATTTCAAGATGATATACTTTATCTGATGACTAACAGTTCTAGGACTCTAATTTCTTTATGTAAGAGTTAAGAACTGTACAGTCCATAGATTAGTTCAGCAAAGATTCAGTGAAAATTAAAACTCACTCTGAATTAAGTTTCACTTTATTAAAATATGTTTTGGAGGAATAATTATGTCACTAGATGGGATAGTAACACGAGCGGTAGTTTATGAGCTTAATAATAATATATTAGGTGGAAAAATAGAAAAGGTGTATCAGCCAGAAAATGATGAAATACTAATAAATATTAGACGTAAAGGTGAGAACTATAAGCTTTTATTGTCTGCAAGCAGTAACAATCCTAGAATTTATCTTACAAATTATACTAAATCGAATCCAGTTAGTCCGCCTATGTTCTGTATGCTGCTGAGAAAACATTTACATGGAAGTAAAATTATTGATATTACACAAGCATCAATGGATAGAATTATACATATTGATGTTCAGGGTTATGATGAACTAGGAGTTTTAACCACAAAAACTCTAACAATTGAGATAATGGGCAGACATAGCAATATAATTTTATCAGATAAGGAATCTGGAAAAATTATTGATTCTGTTAAAAGAGTTACTCCTGATATTAGTAGTGTAAGACAAGTATTGCCTGGAATGGAATATAAACTTCCACCTTCACAGAATAAATTAAATCCTTTACATGTAGAAGAAGACTCTTTCTTAGAAAAAATAAATAGTTGCAATGAAGGTACTCCTATATTTAAATTTTTATATATGTGCTATTTAGGAATTAGTCCTCTTATTGCTAGAGAAATTTGCTGGTTAGCAAAAACTGACCAAGACACAAAAATAGGTGCATTATCAAATGAAGATAAAAAAGTGTTATTTAGTGCTTTTAATTCTTTTATGAATGAAATAAAACAGAATAATTACAACCCTACCATTGTTATGGATGAAAAAGTAAACAAAATAAGATCATTCTCGGCAGTTGATATCAATCAATATAATGATATAAAAAAGATGCACTATGATTCAATTAGTGAGGTCCTAAAAGAATATTTTCAAACTAGCGATACCATAGATAGAATAAAACAGAAATCTGCAAATTTAAAAAAGGTGATTACTACAAAGCTAGACAGAGCATCGAATAAGCTAATGAAGCAAAATGAAGAGCTTCTAGCTGCTGAAAAAAGAGAAAAATATAAAATATACGGTGATTTAATTACTGCTAATCTTTACAAAATTGAAAAAGGTCAAAAGGAAGTTGAAGTTCAAAATTTCTATAGTGAAGCTCAGGAAAACATAAATATCAAATTAGATGTTAGATTAACACCTTCCAAAAACGCTCAAAAATATTATAAACGTTATAACAAGCTTAAAAATGCCTATGAATTTGTTAGTAAAGAAATTGTAAATACGAAAAAGGAAATTGAATATTTGGAGCATGTTCTAGTAAGTATTGATAACTGTTTCAGCGTTAATGAGTTAGAGGAGATACGTGAAGAACTCTACAATGAGGGATATGTGAAGAGAATTTCCAAGAATAAAAGAAAAAAGCAAACCGCTGCTTCTAATCCTCGTCATTATATTTCATCCGATGGTTATGATATATATGTAGGAAAGAATAATAAGCAAAATGATTTTTTAACCTTGAAGCTAGCGTCAAAGGAGGATATCTGGTTTCATACCAAAGTAATACCAGGCTCACATGTCATATTAAAAACTATGGGTGAAGAGGTACCTTCTCAATCAATTATGGAAGCTGCTTTACTAGCTGCATATTACAGTAAAGGAAAAATGTCAAGTCAAGTACCAGTGGATTATACAGAAAGAAGAAATGTACGAAAGCCGAACGGAGCTAAACCAGGTATGGTAATATATGATAATAATAATACAATATATGTGACTCCGAAGGCTGAAAACATTGTTAAGATAAAGGAGTTAGAAAAATAGTAATGGATTAAATGAGCTGGTAGATTTTCCAGCTCGTTTGTTTTAAGCTTGATAAACATATGTAGATTAAATTCAATTAATCCTTTATGATAATGCAAAATATATTGTTATCTACTGTTGCTATTATTTATGGCATCATATTTTCAATACCTATCCTTATTTTTATTTATTCTTTATTTATATATGTGTTGTGCAGAGTTCCTTTCGTAACATGTATTTCTTATCAACTCAATTAAATCTCTATCTTTGTTATATAAATCATATTCAGAATTTAACATTTGAACAAGATTGACTAGATCTCTTAGCTTTACTAGCTCCTTATAATCATCTGGCAGCTTGTTCTTAGAATGATAATTATAATTGTTGATAAATATCTTCTCGTTCTTCATATTAACTTGTTCTTCAATTCTTAAAAATTGCCCAATATCACCTAAAATATGCCCTGCCATTGCACCTTCCCAATCAATGAAATAAGGTCTTTCATCTTTATCAATAATTATATTAATAGGGCGAAAATCGTTGTGTACAAACGCTATTTTTTCTTCAATTCTTCTAATATTTTCATTGTTCCTTTTGATATAGTTTCTTACATCTTCAGTTAGCTTTTTTTCTAGCTTTTTCGCAGTATTATCTTTTAAAAACATATCATACCATAACTCCAAGCTGGGTAATTTTGTAGCAACGTTTAAATTGTCATCAAAAAATCCAACCTCATTATATGGAGTTTCATGCACCATTGCCAAGCTCTTTCCTATCTCACTAATAACATTTTCATTATAAACTTTCTGCTGAAAGTACTCGTCTAAAGCAGGACCAGTTATATACTCGAATACTGCGTAAGGCTTATCGATTATATTAAGCTCATCATTAAAATACAACAGTTCTGGAACATTAACTCTTCCTTTTATATGATCAAAAACTGCTCTTTCTTTTTCCCACCAGTCATCGCCTGTTCCATAGATTCTTAGTAAAAATTTATTGTCATCATAGTCTATACAATAATTACTATTCCTTAATCCTTTTTTTATCAAGCTTGTTTTCTTAACTTTTTCATGAGGTTTTATATATGACATCATTTTTTCAGCTAAACTATTGTTAATATTAAAATAAGGTTGTACTCTTTCCCATTTCGAATCCATATACTTTTTCTCCTTTATTTAGAAATCAAACTTAAATAACTATAAAGCTAACTATAGATTAACTTTTTGCATATTAAAAATTTATATGTAAATGTTAAATATCTTCCTCTAAAATTTTTATTATTTGTTTAACAAAATTTTCTCCTTTACATAATGCATGATTTGAATTAGTCAATACTGCATTTTTACTTAATAACACATTATATTGGTAGTTGTCAAATGTAATGTAAATATACGTGTCAAAATTTGAAACTGGTTCATCTAGTTTCTCAAAAGGTATACTTTTGAAATAAGTAACCATTTTTCTTATAGAATTCTTTTTAGTTATAGTACTTTTTCCTTCATAATTTCCATCATAGTAAAACTCAATCTTATCTATATCATCTACTTTCATGTCCCATAAAGGATGATAATCTCCTTCTGCCTTTTCTGTTTTTATATGCATCTCATGATATTCTTGTAGATTTTCTATATAGAAACGTGTTGTAAACTTCATACTTAATCCTTTTCTATATAGTATACATTCATAGTATACTTCTCCTTCAGAAGTTATTTCTCCAAATCTATTAATTTCTATTTCATCTTCATAATATCTACCATGACCACTTGTAGAGGCATATTCTTCTTGAGCATATTGATTCAATAGTGAATTTTCAATACTTTCGTTAAAGGAATCAAAAACTAAATAGGTTAATTCATTGAATATATCACTTTTATATGAAATATCACTCATAGTTTTAGCAGTTGTAACAAATTTACTGTTTAAATCTGTTCTCCATACACTCATATGAATTCCTCTAGTGTTTATTAATTTATCTGCACTTATTTTATTTTTATAAATATCAAAGATTACATATGCTGAGTCATTTAGACTATATTTGTATGGTTTTACATGGTCAGATAATTTAACTTCTTTAATGCGTAAGAAGTATTTATCTTTATCAATTACTACTACTGTATTATTAATAAAAGGTTCAAATAAAGATTGTAGCTCCATATTAGTTTTTTGCATAATAATCTTATCATTATAGAAAGAATACATTTTGTAAAATACAAATAATACAATAATAAGAAAAAAAATAATCAGCAATTTTTTCTTCAAAAATACACCCCCAAATAGCTTTGACTGTCAATAAATGCCACGTTCTCTTTGTCATATCAAAATACTATAATCTTATAACATTATTATACATCCTTGTCATTATACGATAAAGCGAATCAACTATCTTACATCATTAGTTTTCAGATAACTGAGTTATATTTAGCATGTTACCGACCTATCTCTATAGGTATACTGTTTTAAAATTTCTTCTACTTAATCATAAATCTCTTCCATATTCATTAACTCAAAATTAGTAGTATCTATATCAATATAAATACTATCTTGTATACTCATTTTATATGACTTACTATCAAACACCCTCTCTTTATATACTTCAAATTCCGGCAGCAGATGAATATGACCTTGATGTCTTTCTCCAGAAGCGTCTCTTTTCTTATATCTTTCATATAAGACCTTAGCCTCTGTAAAACAATGAATCTGTAGTGCTTTAAATTTATGCTTTGATTTAATATCCAAAAAAATTTTTGTTGAATTCTCATCATCAAAATTGCTTTCAACTATAAAAGGTTTCCCAGTTAAAAGAAGTTTTTTTATAAAGTAATGCACTAATTTGTATCTTGTCCTACCCAATTTCATGGACCATTCCCTATCTCCAATTCCAATATTGTCAAACAGCAGCTCTTTAATATCATCTCTTCTAATTAATGGTAAATTAAACCGCTTTGCTAATTTCCTGCTTAAAGTTGTTTTACCAGTTCCAGGTGCTCCTGTTACTATTATCATTAATTCTTCAAACACTGTATAACCTCCTTCATATGTATTTCTATCTTTTAGCTGTCTCTCTTATAAAAGGTTCTTCCACTATTTCTGAAACTAATTCACTATAAGTATTTGGTTTTCTAAAAGCATTTCCTTGTGTTTCACGATTTCTGAATTTCCTTAGTTTTTTTATATCAAACTCTGCAATATATATCCCTTCTTCTCTACCAGCTTGTATTACTTTTGATTCTCTTAAATTTCCATCTAAATCATAAGGCATTCCGTCAAATGCAACTGAACATCCCATTATACCTTCATCAGCATAGTTCGCTAAAGCTATACCAACCATATTTTCATAGGCACGAACTTTTATTGTGGAAGTCCTTATGTCATTCATTTCACAACAATTTGGACAAAGAATTAGCTCAGCACCATTCAACATCAAGATTCTGGCGCTCTCAGGAAATTCTCGATCAAAACAAATCATTGATCCAATTTTTACATCTCCCTTTTTCGTATTTAATAATGAAACAGGAAAGCTCTCACCCGGTGTCAAATGATACTCTCCAGAAAAATCGCATGTATGAACTTTAGCATAAGTTAATATAATTTTTCCAAATCTATTTATTATTGAAACTGTATTTCTCGGATTTCCATCCCACTTTTCCATATAAGTAATCGCTATAGCTAAATCTAATTCCTTTGCTAAATTACAAAACTCTTTAACATAATCACTATTCTGTGTAATTGCTTGGTTTTGCCATTCTTTAATTAGTTCAGGTTTTTTAGGTTTCTTAGGATTATAGCTATGCTCCCAAACCTCGTTATGATATGGAGCATATGCATTGCTCCACATCTCTGGAAATAGAACTATATCAGAGTTTAACTCTTTTGCCTTTTTACAATATTCAATCCCTTTGTTTTTATTTTTTTCTAAATTATTAGGATATCCTTTTAATTGTAATAATGCAATTCTTAATTTCATTATACGCTCTCTCCTTTATCAGCTCATTAATTAAAACTATAACACATACTCCAATTGACAATCATAAGGTTCTATTTCAACTTGATGTTTATATACCCATTTAGCATCTACGCACCCCATCCTTGTATAAAAACTTTGCGTTTCTAATGAAGAATGTGCTGAAATATATACCTTACTTGCTCCTAATCTCCCCGCCTTTTTTGTACAACTATGAAATAACATTTTGCCTATTCCTTTTCCTCTATATTCATAAGAAACATGTAATTGTAATAACTGTATGTATTCATTATTTTCTCCTAAAAACGTACCACTTAACGATGCAAAGCCTACTAATCTATTGCTTTGAAAAGCACCAAAAACTAATCCGTTGTTTAGTAAGGTTTCTTTTAACTCTCCAAAAATAATAGTTTGCTTTTTATCATAACTCCAGTCTTCTATAAAACTTATATCTTTTATAACTTTTCTATTGTTCTCAAAACGCCATACCTTGTTCACTTCTTGATATCTATTATAATAATCTAATAAATTTTCAGTAATATCATCAATATTTAGTTCTCTCATCTGAATTTCCTGCTTATTCATAAAAGTTATAACCTCCCCTTTAGATACCTATTCAAATAACCAATCACTTTTACTACCTTTGCCTCTTATTTAAAGCTTAAATTTATCTGTAGATAAAGCAATAGATGATATCATGTTTTTTGTAGCCTTTATAGAATCAATATTTTTATATGGTATTTTCACCTTAAGCGGACCACATCTTAGAATTAAAAAATCTTCAGATAATACATAATAAGTTGCAATCACCAACATTAACACACTAATCCACCAATCACGTTTTGAAACAAATTTCATATATACCTCCATGAATTTTATTTACCCTGAAAAACTAGTTATAGCTTAAATGTAAATCAAATAATGTTCTGTGTTAATTAAATATACCCCTTTGTAATAAATCCATCATTGTTCTTTTTTATATCTTAAATCTATTCTTTTGTATTCTGTAATACATTCTTTTTTCACTTTTGATATTGCTAGCCCTAAGTGAGAATCAAAGTTTATATATACAGGTATATCATCATATATTACATTTAATTTATCTTTTTCTTCAACTACATCAACTATTCTGAATGCACTTGAAAGTGTTGGTTTTGCGCCATTGAAGTCTTCATATAATACTATACAGTATTCTTTAAAATTGACATTAGGTATACTTATATCAGGTATATATTTATTTCTAAATTGCGTCCACTCTTCTTTATCATTAAAAACGTAAGTATTCTTCTCTGTTTCTTGTGCTTCAAATAAACTCCAGTTATCAATAAAACCAGTAAACAAATCAACTACATTATCATTCTGATGTTCTTTTACATATGATTTTTCATTCAAATAATTAGTTTCTATTTTTAAATTTAAAGGTAAAATATTTTTTTTAACTTTTAGTATCAAAAAACTTTCTAAATAGTCTTTCTCATTATTTGTTATTCCTACCATATTACGTTTAACCGATATATTAAGGATATTCTCTTTTAAAATCAAGCTTTGTACTTCAAATCCATATAATATTTAGGGTTTTCTTCTATGCCACCCTTTAACAAAATCAAATCATATTCTTCAAAATCTAAAGTCTCAATATCAATTGCAGGAACTAAATTAACAGTAGGAATATATTTATTTCTATTATTACGCCACTCTTCTAAATCTCTAATTACCCAGAATGAATTTGTATTTATATTATAATCATTATATTTAGCAAATCCTGAATGAATGCAGTTTATTTCAAGTTCTTTAGAATTATTATCATTATTTAACCTACAAGAAGATAGATTTAACAAACAAATGCATAATAAAAAAATTAAAATATTCCTTCTCATTTTTTCACCTCTTCTATTAAATTATAATATATAGATTTTATTATAAAATCTTAATCAAGTGTATATAATGACTTCAGATTTCATATCGTTTCATTTTTGCGACGTTACCGAACTGGACTCCAAAGGAATACGTCTTGGCAGTGCTTACCACCCAGTAAGGGTTTATCTGCTAATCTTTTGTTACCTGTAGTTCATTTTCCCTACCTTTTTTTGTTTACTAATTCATCCTTAAATTTTGGTATTTCAGATTCACATGGAGTCCCTGTCTGACATAGTCCACAACTAGATGACTGAATATTATAATTTGTTTTCGTATACTTTGCAATAACTTGTCTTTGATATTCTCTACACTTAATTTTATCGTGTCCTTTCTCATCAATAGCATTTACTGGACATCTTCTTGCACACTCCATACATTCTTTATTTGAAAAATATAGACAATATTCATTATGATGACTATATTCTCTCTTTGTAGGTTCAATATTTATATTTGCAATTATTGAACCACACCTCATTGCTTTACCAACTTTAGTTATAAGACCATCACACAATCCAAAAGTTCCTAACCCTGAAATATAAGCTGTATGCCTTTCCGACCAAGTTGAAGCGTATCCATAACGTTCTGATTCTTTATAATCAAAATATGGAGAAAGCATCGGAGAAAGAGCTTTATATCCTTGTTTTTTTAACGCTTCTATTAAATGCCATGCAATTTTCTTATTAAAATCTTCACCATATATTTTTGCTCTAACCCATCTCTCACTTGGATAAAGGTCTTGAAGTGAATTATCTAACTTTGTATTCTTATTTTGTGGTAAAACCCAACTTATTACGCTTAAATCACTTGAACATACTTTTGAATGAGGAAATGTCATGTTAAATATTTCAATAGGTGTCCAGTAGAATTCACCAATATCATCTTTAATTTTTCTGTAAAGAGGGTCAGCACCACTTGAAATGCCTACTAGTGGTTCATTCCAAATCTTTTCATATCTTAATGAATCCCATAATAAATTTTCTTGGGAATGATTCACAAAATCACATATCAGATTTACTATCTGCTTAAACAAATCATTTGATTTACTATTCATACTACAATCTCCTTAAACGTTTTTTTAAAGTCAGTTAGGACAAATGATTAAAAGGGAAAAAGAATTTCATATAACGTTTATTATCTCCGATGTTCCTCAACTGGACCTCAAAGAAATATCGTCTTGGCGATGCTTGCGTCCAGTGAAGAAATGTGAGTAGCGATGGGCTTGACCCTAAAACTTTCTTCAGCACCCTTGTGCTAAACATTTTGTTAGATGACGTCCTGATTTTCACATTTCTATCAAAATTTATTACTGCTCATTATAGTTTACTAAAGTATTTTCTGCTTCCTTAAATAACACAAGCATTAAAATATAAACAATAAGGGCAAATATAATTAGTGGTAATGCTAAACTAGCTAAGGTGTTATCAAAAACAAAACTGGTTAATGATATGAACCAAATTATAATTTGATTTATTAAATATAATGTCCATCTATTCATAGACTTTGTAGCAAGTTCATTTTCGCTTCTTTCATTAGCCATCTCTGAAATTCCTAAGCAAATTCTATATACCATAATTAAATTAAGAATTGTAAAAACTACACCAATAATCAGACCAATCCATGACATTGTTGTTATATTGATCCCAGGTTTTTGAATGTGATATATGTCAAATACTGAAATAAAAATAAGTGGAAAAGCTAAACTTTTAGCTGACTCAAAATTATTGTTTTTCTCAGCTAACATTTGAAGTCCAAAATAAATTAATATAAAACCAATAAAGTCTGGAATTATATCAACTCCATTGAATCTAAAATCAAATAAAAAAATAAACCCCCAAAATATTTTGCTAAAACCCATAATATACCCCTCCAATAAAAAATATTTACAATACAATTTATGCGTTCTATAATCAGTTTATAATAATTTTTTAAAGCTTGATATGGATGTCATCTAACGGTTCTTGTTTGAGACGTCACTGAAACAGACCCTTAAGGAATACCGTCTTAGCGGTGCTTCGCACCCGTTGAAGGAATGTAGATACCTCTGTCTAAATCAAAAACTTTCCCCTAAGCACCCTTGCGCTAAACATATTGTTAAACGATGACGTTCTTCACTTCATTTAAAGTTCTAACAAATTAAACTCCATTTTTTTCATGATTTTTTCCCTGATTTTTGTTATAATATAGTTATATTGATATGAAAGGTTGGATTGTATGAAAAATCTAGAAAAACTTTTAGAACAAGTAATAAATAATCAAAACGATATGAAAAAAGATATCTTTGACATAAAATCTAAACTTAATTCAGTCGTTGACCAAACAGCTGACTTAACTGAATTTAAAACTCAAACAAATAAGAACTTTAATGACATAAAGGATACCCTCAAATTTCTACTTCATAAAGAAATAGAAACTGAAAAAGAGATTTTTAAACTTAAACACGTTAATGAGAATAGATGATTATAATTTGAGCTGAAAACAGCTCTTTTTTGTATACTCATGATACGTAAATATTTGTATATTGATTATTGCTGTCTTAATCAACAATACTTTAATAACTAAATCATTCATTTTCGTTTTTGTATCAGTCTATCGTATGTAAGTTGTCGTCTAACGTCTCGTGCTTGCGACGTCCCTGAAACGGACCCCAAAGGAATACCGTCTTGGCGGTGCTTCGCACCCGTTGAAGAGGTGTGGTGCCAACTGGATAGACCCCAAAAAACTTTCCTCTAGGCACTCTTGCGCTTAACATATTGTTAGGCGATGGAGTGAGTCGTGCATATGCCAACTCACTAACCCATCATCCATAACTTTTTTACATTCTTAATATGATTACTTTTGAAATGCCGACATTGTTCTAAATCCCAAAATGTTCACAAATCAATCTAAATTGCTCATCAACACTCATGTTAGGTTTTCTTTCAATTGTTTTAATTCCATTTTTAACACAGGCTCTTTTAATCTCATTAGAGAATTTAACTAAAGACTTGTTACTATGTTTAATGCTTTGCTGTGGATTTGTTGTATGTGCATTAATACAATCTAATATCATCTTATGGTCTTCTCTAAAGAAGTATAGCCTCTCAATTTCTTCTGCTGATGTAAAAAGACATATCATTCTTTCTTTGGGGATGAAAGATAATATATTCTCAGGCATAATTCCCAAATCAACTATGATTGACCTATCATTAGGCATTTTCAACAAGTCAATTATAAAAAATTCCATCATCTCTTGGACTAAATCAACTAACCATTGATAGTGAACATCAACAGGTCTATTAAACCACTTATTCCAATCTAAATTAGGATTGGGCATCTGAAGTGCGCTGTGCTCGATAGGACAAGAAAATGGTCTATATTTTAAAACATCATCCTCTAATGTTTGGAATCCTAATTCCTCTACAAACTTTTTTGTCATGGTGGTTTTTCCAGCGCAGGGTCCACCATTTAACCAATATACATGTTTTAATTGTTCTTTTAAATAATTATTGTTTATTTTCATCTCTAACCCTCCATTTAGTTTGTTTAATATAAACTAAATGAAATTTCTTAATTTACTACCCTCAATAACAAAATTTTGATTTTTCATTATATAACCTCCAATCTCTATTTGTTAAATTTAGTACATAAAGTAAAAACTATTATAATTTCTCTGTCTCCTAACGTCTCCGTGTTTACGACGTCCCTGAACCGGACCCCAGAGATGGACCGTCTTGGCGGAACTTTGTTCACGGTGAAGGGATGTGATGCTCTGACCGTTCCCTAAAAACTTGCTCTCAACACCTCCCGTAAACATGTTGTTATAGGAAGGTTAAAGGTTATTACACACTTAGTTAATACGACTTGTATCCTTATAAAATTCTAATCATTATAGAATCGAAGTTTTACTTATCTAACCATAAATCGATGTAATCAGAATTTTCTTCATACCAATAGTCCGAATAACCATCTACATGACTACCAAAAAATATTCCCAAAAACTCAACTGGGTCATTTCTTATGATCCAATTATCATTAACTTTAACCAACTTTATTTCATAGTTGTAAACTATACGTGCTCCTTTATCTGATTTTACTTGTTTAATAAAAGCCTTGTTCCATATTTTCTCAGCTTCTCCAGGTTTCATATCAAAATTTGGAGTACCATCACTCTTGGTAGTTTTATTCCACGTAATAGCTGTAGCAACATTACTCAGCACATGCGTAAATGGCATGTTAATATTTAGTACAGCATCTACCTCAGTATCAGTCTCTTCTATAGACTCTATCCGGTAATTGGTCATTTCAAAAACAGCTTTCATGTTTTTGTCAAATTGATAATCTTTTAAATTTCCTGTATCAACATTAAACATCTCAGATAATGTTTGATACTCTTGACTTTTCAAAGTATTTATAACTTTTGCTACTACTTCATGTTCATTAATCTTATCTACGTCTTCTTGAACTACGTGACTTCTAGATTCAGTACAACCTAGACACAATATAGTAATAAGTAAGATAACTATAATTTTTTTCATATTCTCACCTCATATTCTTCCCTACTATATTTACAGTTAATTTAACACTATTCCCAAAACTCTGATTTAATTTTATTTCCATATCACTGTATTAGAAATTTTTTTACTTAAACTCTTACTATGAAAATTATCTTTAACTTTCCTATAACGGTTCTTGTTTGTGACGTTTCTGAAACGGACCCCAAAAACTTTCCCCTAGGCACCCTTGCGCTAAACATATTGTTGGTATTATTGACTCATACCAGTTTAGTTATGGTGTAAGTCTTTTTTAGTTATAATTTAATTATCAAGCTAGGTGTAGAACGTACTGTATTGTTAGGACATTGATCTCGTCACTTAAAGTGTTCACGCCTAGGCTAGACTTGTTATCTCGATTAAGCTGGTTGGGGTTTTAACCCCGTATTACTCGCCAACCTGAGAAACGGTTGATGCTTAGGACCTAGTAACTTAAGGAGGTTTTCTATGAATCCAATTTTGTCTATTGATGTTTCAAAATCTAATAGTTATGCTGCTGCTTTTCTTGCTAACTCTAAACCTTTTACCAAACCTTTCAAATTTAAGCATTCTCCAAGTGAGCTTAATAGTCTTTTATCATTATTATGTGAGATGGAGAATAAAACAGGTGCTTGTCCAAGTGTAGTTCTTGAAGCTACAGGTAATTATTCTAAACCCATTGCTTCATACTTTATGAATCACGGCTATGATGTGGTGATTCTTAATCCTCTTCACACCCATGAACTCAAAAAGAAAACTATACGTAAGGTTAAAACTGACCCCGTTGATGCTAATAGAATAGCTAAAGTATATTATTTCAATGATTTCCTACCTACTAAGCTACCTGATTCTATAGTTGCTAACCTAAGAAACTTATGTCGTAATTATGAAGGCTTCAATATACTATATACCGAAGCTGTCCTTAGATTTAGAAGCATACTAGATATGGCTTTTCCTAACTATGATAAGCTCTTTTCTTCTGTTTGTAGTAAGGTTTCTCTTAATTTCTTGTCTAGCTTCAAAACCCCTCAAGATGTTCTAAATGCTAACTTTAATGACTTAGTCGGATCTCTTAAGGTACGCTCTAGAACTAGGTCTTGGTCTGAAGAAAAGGCTAAGTTAATAGTAGAAGCTGCCAAAGAAAGCTTACCTGATAATACGTCCCAGCAGTCCAATATCTATACCATAGATAAATATGTTAAGCTCATCACTCACATAAAAAATTTATTGGCTGATGTTCGGGATCAAATGATTAAACAGGCTAAGCTTTCCCCTTATTATGAGCTTCTCCTATCCATTCCTGGTGTAGGAGAGATGACAGCCTCTACTATTCTCTCAGAGATTGGAGATGTTACTAGATTTACAACTGTAAAGCAACTTATTGCATATGCTGGAATTGATCCATCTGTCTATCAGTCAGGAAATTTTAAAGCTTCTAACAACAAAATATCAAAGCGTGGGTCTACATATCTTAGAAAAGCTTTGTATCAAGCCACCTGTACTGGTATTTACAAAAGGTCTTCTGGATATGCCAATCCTTTATTAAGAGCTTATTATGATAAAAAAATTAGTGAAGGAAAGCCTTCTAAGGTAGCTATTGTAGCTACTTCTAATAAGTTACTTAGAATCATTTATGGTATTTTGAAAAGTAACAAACCTTTTACTGTAAATCATTAATTGTATTTAATTATTCACTGGTAGTAGCTTTTTAAAACCTATTTATTGATAGGTTTGTTTGCTATGCCTACTTTTACTATATTCTACTTTTTTTACAAAAACCCTTGACAACTATTAGCTGGTTTAGGCGAAGTAACCTGCTGAAATTTAGCATGAAATTTATTTTGACCAGATTATAGAACCATTAAATCCA
>DAOUQG010000192.1 GCA_030625765.1 Thermohalobacteraceae bacterium
AAAGTGGTGTATTGGGTGATTTAGAGATAAATACATACAGCAAATTAGAGTCAGAGAGAATTTTTAGGAAAACATCTGAAAGAGAATCAAATTATTATGATGAAGATAGAATAAAAAAACTACAACAATATATTCGGGAGAAAGGAATAAATGTTGAGGTAACAGGTCAATTAGATAGAGCTACTTTTCAAGCTGTAAATATGATTGGGATTGATGAATTAAAGGAAAATGGGTTTATTCAAGAGGATAGTTACCATAGTGACGGGCTTAATCTCTATACATACGTACAAAATAATTCTATTAATTATTGTGAACCAAGTGGTTATTGTAAAGAGTCTATAGAAGATTATAGCTATAATGAAATAGAGGGTGTTACAAAATATTTCATGTTTAGTGAGATGTTTAATATGTATGATAGAAAGAGATACCCTTATGCACATTTAACTTACTTAGGAAGTACTTATGTACTAACTGAATTTAAAAATGGTAAACAAAATGATGAAATACTTAAAAATATTGCAGGTTTAAGTGATGCTACTTATGATGTGTCTAAAATAAGTTCTATTTTCAAATCGGGTGACATAGCTAAAGGGCTTTATGATAGTGCTATGACTAGTTTGGGTAAAACAACATCAAATAAATCTATAAAATATATACTTGAATGGAGTTCCACAGCTAGTCAATGGACTTTTATTCTTGGTATACTAGCAAATGCAGGAGCAGAATATTTTAACGATAAAGCCAATATTAAAGAGTTAAAATATCAATCAATGTTGACAGTTGAAAATAGTCCTTATTATTTCCTAATAAAAAATAAAGAGGATAGGAAATCAATGTTACACTTATTAAGTGAAAAAAGTGCACAGCAACAAGATTTTATTAATAGAAACAAGGATAATATGACAAACAAGGAATACTTCTTTGAGCACCAAATATTGAAGTATATAAATAAAATTATTGATATAAATCAAAATTATGATGCCAGTGTAGCAGAAATTAAATATAGAGTTCGTAATGTAAAAGATATTTACTATAAAGCAAAGAAACAAAAGGAATGGGAAGACCATAAACGTTGGCAATCAATTTATATGCCAGAACCAGGTCATATATCCTAAGTAAAAAGGAGACAACTTATTCATGAGATTTACACAGATTAGCTTAAAACGTAAAGTAATAATAATTATAGCAATAACACTTTCGTTAATTTCAATAGTTATTATAAACAATACAATCAAAAAAAACAAATTTGATAGATTTGTTAACGCTTTTGAAAATGATATGGCAAAGTTAATGGTATCTATTGATATTTATGATATTAAAGAGACGTTATTAACTAACGAGAACAAAATGATTATGAAGAATGTTAAAAAAATTATAGAGGATACAGCGCTCTCTGAAGAAGAGAAAGATTCTGTTCTTTATTTATCTCGTAAAAAAGAGTATCTACTAATGGAAAATATCTTTGAAAGAGTAACAGACTGGGATAATCAAACCAGATTTGAAAAAAATCGGATAGTGGATCATATATTAGGTCAACAAGTTATGTATAAAGCATATTTGGAGAACCAATAAAACAAGAACTTATATGTAAATCCTCATTCTAGGCTATAAAGGTTAGAATGGTATTTTATTCCATAGTGTATAAACTTAGCTTAGAACACTCATAGTATCGCTAGTATAATAATAGTATAGTTAATTTATGAAATAGCCACTTTGACAAGGGGAGTAATCTTCTATTAAAATACGCAAGAAGTCTTTTTAACATCTATTATAATTATATGTAAACAGCTATGCTGTGAAAGCACAATGTTATATATATGTATTCAGAAAAGATACTACGCATCCAAAGTTTATATTATATCGTATATATTTGAGTTTATAATTCTATCGACATATGACTGAAAGAAATTTTTAACAAAGTGCTAATGTTACTAGTGATCTAAAATCAAATAAGAAAACTGGAATACCCAGTTAATTTCATTAGTACTAGGGATTTTTATATTTATACCTTCCGTCCCAACTACACACACTTTCAACTTCGTTGAAGCTTGTGTAGTTGGGATTATGCTACTGATAATAGGAAATTTTCTGCAACACCAAATTCTTCCTCCGCCAAGATATACCTCCTACATTTCTGCTACCTTGAATTATCTACAAAGCTATCGGAGCAAACGCTTGACTGGCTGGGCTATTGCAAATCTATACGTATGAGACCGTACCTTTTCTAATACAGTTACAACATACCTCATACGTATCAAAAGCTTGGGTCATTGGGTGAAAAGATCGTGTTTAGAAGTGACTTTGGAGAACCTACTTGGTACATTATACTAATTAAGTTATTTCAGAAAACGTGTTATTGTTTAAATTTATCACATAATATGGTAAGATAATACAAATATAAGTGTTTGATATATTAACTAAGGGGAGGCTTAAATGGAGCAATAATTGTTTGATGATGATTGCACTAAATGAGAAATGGTAAATTAACTATAGTGAGATAATTTTATAATGGAGTCTAATACATATGAATGAGGAAAAGTATTTAATAATTGATAATAAGAATAGAAATAGAGATATTACTTCAAATGTTGCAAGCATACGAATAGGAAATAGTATGACAGAAGTAAAATTCTTAAGTGGAAAAATATGCAATTACAATAACAGAAATATAACAGTTTTCAATCGTTCTCAAAAAGTAAAATTAAAGGATAACTTAGTTATCTGTGATGGTATTCCTTTTACTAATGTAAAGCTAATGTTGAGATTTGGGGATATTTATAAAGTGTTTTTTGAGAATGGATTAAATCGTATATATGAATGCAAACAAATTGAATTTGACAAAAACTTAATGATTGAATCAGAGAAATATTTACTCAATTATTATTCAAAAATAGCTAAACTAAATATAATTAAGGATTTAAACAAATCAGTTTTATATGAGACATTTAGGAAAGTAAGCCATATAGGAAAAGAATCTATCCTTAATTCATATTTTAAGAACATTCCACCGATTAATCGGGAATATGATACAAAGAATATTATATTTCCATTTAGAGTTAGTTTAAGTCAAAGAGAAGCAATCTTAACTGCTATGAGCAATAATATATGCGTTATTGAAGGTCCGCCAGGTACTGGTAAAACCCAAACAATTTTGAATATAATAGCAAATCTAGCAATAATGAATGATAAAAGTGTGGCTATTGTATCAAATAATAATTCAGCTATTGAAAATGTCCATGAAAAACTAACAAATAATGGATATGGATCTATTGTTGCATCTTTAGGAAAAAGTAAGAAAAGAAAAAATTTCCTTAAACAGCAAAGTAATGCAGATATAGATAAGTTTAAAAATGTTAGTTCAGACAAAGAAATGTGGGATGAACTTGAAAAAATAAATAGTAAGCTGACAGATTTATTAGCAGTTAATAATGAAATAAAAATTATTACACAGAAAATTCAAGCATATAAATTAGAGCAAAGATATTTTGAAGATTATTTAAGTAAACAAGATTTTGAAAAAATTAAATCATTACCATTTTATAAAAAGTCATCAGATAGAATCGTTAAATTTATGGTGGATTATTATGCATTAAAGTATAAAAAGGGATTTTTAGAGGTAATACATAAAATAAAATTGTTTGTTAAATATAGATACTTTGATAACAATACCATTGATTCCGAAAAGTATCAATTAGTATTGAATCTTCAAAAAGATTATTATGAATTGAAAATTCAAGAGTTAAATAAACGTTTAAAATTATTAAATAGAAAACTCGTAAATATTGATTTTGAAGAGTTGCTGAAAAAACATCAATTAATCTCAAAGATTATTTTGGAGGAGAAATTATATCAAAAAATTAGTCCAGTTGCAACTGCAAGGTTTAGTAGTATTAATGGTATAGCAACCTATAATCAATTGTTAAAGCGTTACCCTGTAATCATTAGTACAACTCACTCACTATTAAATTGTATGCCTCAAAATTTTATGTTTGACTATGTTATTGTTGATGAATCTTCTCAGGTTGACCTTGTGACAGGTGTGATGGCAATGTCAGCAGCAAAAAATATTATTGTTGTTGGAGATATTAAGCAATTACCGCCGATTGTGGATAAAGATATAAAAGCAAATTTACCTAAGGATGATATTCAAGAGGAATATCATTATGAGAAACAGAGTTTGTTATCTTCTTTGGTAAATATATATGGTGAAAAGCTTTCAAGAGTATGGTTAAAAGAGCATTTTAGATGTCATCCTAATATTATTAATTTTTGCAATAAGAAATATTATAGTAATAAACTTATAGCATATACAGATAATATAGATAGTGAAATGCTTAATGTATACCATACCAGTAAGGGAAACCATGCTCGAAAAATTTACAAAGGATTACACAATGGGAGATATAGTCAAAGAGAGCTTGATATAGCCAAAAGTATTATTGACACCACAGAAATAAATAAACAAAAGGAAATTGGATTTATTTCACCCTATAGACTTCAAGCAAATAAGGCAATCAGCTTATTTGGAAAAGAAGTAGAATGTGATACAGTTCATAAATTTCAAGGTAGAGAAAAATCGATGATTATCTTATCTACAGTACTAGATAAAAATGCTGATAATGAATGGTATGATGTTGGTAGTTTTGTAGATAATCCAAACCTTATAAACGTAGCTGTATCAAGGGCTATAAATAGATTTGTGCTGATTACAGATAACTCATATTTTACTAATTATGGGACAGAAGTTAGAGATTTAATTAGATATATTAAATATTCAACTTATGATGAGGGCATTACAGAGAGCCCTATCATTTCTGTGTTCGACTTATTATATAAGGATTATTCCGAGAAACTTGAACCCTTTAGAAAAAGATTACATGGAGAATCAAAGTATAAATCAGAAAAGATAATTGAAACGATAATTTGTGATATTTTATTAGAAGAAAAATACAATATGCTGACTTATACTTTTCAAGTATATGTTAAAAATTTAATTGATGGTTCTAGAGAAATTTCTTTAGAAGAAGAAGCCTATGTGAAAAATAATGCATCAGTAGATTTTGTAATATATCATCAAATGGATAATCAGATTATTTTGGTGATTGAAGTAGATGGTACATTTTCTCATGAAAATAATTCAAAACAACAAAATAAGGATAAACTTAAAAATAATGTATTAAAAACATATGAGATTCCTTATCTAAGATTACCGACTAATAGCAGTGATGTAAAATATAAGATAACTGAAGCACTTGAAAATGTGCTTGGAAAAATGGATGAAGATTAAGGTTAAGTCAATTATTTAAAGTTGCTCTGTAAGTATCTTTTAGAGTGACCAAGGGTCTTTTCACCCAATGACCCAAGCTTTTGATACGTATTATGCTGTAACTGTATTAGAAAAGGTACGGTCTCATACGTATAGACTTGCAATAGCCCAGCCAGTCAAGCGTTTGCTACGATAGCTTTGTAGATAATTCAAGGTGGCAGAGATGTAGGAGGTATATCTTGGCGGCGGAAGAATTTGGTGTTGCAGAAAATTTCCTATTGTCAGTAGCATAGTCCCAACGGAACACGCGTGTAGAAAGATGGCTCTTACGAATAAAGTTATTAGAGAGGCTAAGTAATGATTCTTTTTATTTTACTGTGAGATTAAACCAAGATTGTGTAAAATAATTAAACTTGATATAATGGAAAAAATGTATGGAGTTGATAAAGA
>DAOUQG010000217.1 GCA_030625765.1 Thermohalobacteraceae bacterium
AATACTAGTTGAAGACCCAGTTGAAGCTGATGAAGGGGTATATATATATGAGCAGAGTCTTGAACAAAATGGTGTAGATATATCTGTAAATGCTTTTAAAATTGCACAGTCATTAAATATTAATACAGTAAAAGTGGATGAAAGCAATCCTTTCGTGTTAATATACCATACTCATGGCACAGAAGCATTTCTTCCAATAAGAGAAGGGAATTTTCATACTACTAAGAAAGAGTACAACGTACTTACAATCGGAGATATAATCACAGATAGTCTTAATGATATGGGAAAGAATATTAAGCATGTAGATACTTATCATGATATTCCATCATACAATCAATCATATACTAGATCCTTAGCTACTGTGACTAGTATTTTAAGGACAGATAAAAATATAAAGATTATTTTTGATATACATAGAGACGGAGTTGAAATTGGTACTGAAAATGATAAAGTTAATGAAGAAAGATTCAATACTGTTATAAATGGAAAAGAAGTCGCGACATTTTCAATGGTTATAGGTCCGGAAAATCCAAATAAGGATGAGTTAATTAAATTTGCGAAGTATTTAAAGGCAGTTTCAGATTCAATGTATCCTGGTTTATGTAGAGGAATTATAGTAAAACCATATGGTAAATTCAATCAGTATATTAGTGACTACTATGCACTTATCGAGGTTGGCAGCAATATTAATACTATTGATGAAGCAAAGGAAACATCAAAAATGATAGCACAGGTGTTAAACTATTCAATTGAAGGAATAATTGAGTAAAATGCATACTAGTAATTTAGGGAACTTAGCTTTATAAGTTTCTTTTTTTTTATCTTGAAAAGTGTTATAATAAAACTTAGTTTCAATTTTTTTAAGGAGATGAATCTAAATATGAAAGAAGTATGGGAATGGATAAAAAGTATCGGATTAGCAATAATTATCGCAGTAGTAATAAAAACCTTTATTTTTAACACAACATTTGTTTTAGGATTTTCAATGTATCCAACTTTACATGAAAAAGATAGATTGTTTACAAATAAAATAGGATATTATTTTTCTGACCCTAAAGCAGGAGATATCATTGTGCTTCAAGCACCAGATGATCCAAAGAAGGATTATATAAAAAGAGTTGTAGGAATTGAAGGTGATACAGTAGAAATTAAAGATGGAAAAGTTTATATCAACGGAGAAGTACTCGAAGAAAAATATTTAGTAGAAGGAGCATATACATATAACGGTCATATTTCAAAATGGGAAGTTCCCCAAAATTATGTTTTCGTTTTAGGGGATAATAGAAATCGAAATGCAAGTAAAGATAGTAGAATTTTAGGGTGCATACCTATAGAATCAATTAAAGGCAAAGCTTTTTTTAGATATTTTCCATTTAATAATAGGTTTGGATCGTTATATGATTAATCTCGGCTAAGGTATAGATTTTTTTATTAATGTCCATAATAATCTTGGTGATTATTTATGAGTACAAGGATGGAAAAGTACAAAGAAAGAAAAAGAATGAAGAAATTATCTATGTTTAGGAACCTAATTTTGCTTTGTGCATTCTTTTGTTTTTTAGGTGGATTAAGTGTTGTAGATAACTCTTTTAGAAGTCTTATGTGCATCGAAGATAAAAGAATCTTTGATTATCAATATACTGATCGGATTCATGCTATTCATTTATTTGGAGATGATCATAAGATTAAGCAGGAGGACATAGATAAAATTATCTATGATGTGAAGAAAACTATAATAGATGTTTTGGATGAAATTATTGATAAAATTACTAAGATACAAAATCATCTTCAATCATCATGAAGTTTAAGCAGCTGCTTAGTGAAATTGTTTATCAACAATCACTATATAGCTGCTTAGTAAATTTATAGTAAATTTACTCATTAATCTTTTAACAATCAACTTATTATGTTATAATTGTTAAAGATTACTTCCAACTGGAGGAGGAGAAACATATGGGAAGAGATAGACAAAGTAGGGTAAGAAATTTTTCAATAATTGCTCATATAGATCACGGAAAATCTACCTTAGCTGATAGACTAATAGAAAAGACTGGTTTATTAACTCAAAGAGAAATGAAAGAACAAATATTAGATAACATGGATTTAGAAAGAGAAAGAGGAATTACAATAAAATTACAAACAATTAGACTTATTTATAAAGCAAATGACGGAGAAGAGTATATATTTAACCTCATCGATACTCCTGGACATGTAGATTTTAATTATGAGGTATCTAGAAGTCTTGCGGCCTGTGAGGGTGCATTGTTAGTTGTTGATGCAGCTCAAGGTGTTGAAGCTCAAACATTAGCTAATGTTTATTTGGCCGTAAACCAAGATTTGGAAATAGTTCCTATACTAAATAAAATTGATTTACCTAGTGCAAGACCTGAAGAAATAAAAAAAGAGGTTGAGGATATTATTGGACTAGATTGTGAGGATGCTCCATTGATATCTGCTAAAGATGGTATAAATATTGAAGATGTTCTTGAGGCGATAGTAGAGAAGGTACCAGCTCCAAAAGGAGATAATGAGGCTTCACTAAAGACATTGATTTTTGATTCGTATTATGATAGTTACAAGGGTGTTATCGCATATGTAAGAGTAATGGAAGGTACTGTTAAGACGGGTATGAAAATACAAATGATGTCTACTGGAAAGAAATTTGAAGTAACTGAGGTTGGAGTTATGGCGCCTACTCAAGTTCCAGTTGACAAACTATCAGCTGGAGACGTAGGATATATCACAGCTAGTATGAAGGATGTTAGAGATGCAAGGGTAGGGGATACTATTACAGATG
Source organism: Thermohalobacteraceae bacterium (assembly GCA_030625765.1). Taxonomy (GTDB): domain Bacteria; phylum Bacillota; class Clostridia; order Tissierellales; family VENL01; genus DAOUQG01. The sequence goes on from DAOUQG010000217.1 coordinate 2,798, forward strand.
CTAATAACCCTACAGATGAACCGTTGCCTGGCTATAAGAAGGTTGTTCCTATGGTTTATTGTGGTATCTATCCTGGAGAAGGTGAAGAATTTAATAACGTTAGAGATGCTCTTGAAAAATTACAGGTAAATGATGCATCTTTAGTATTTGAACCAGAAACATCTGTTGCATTAGGGTTTGGTTTTAGATGTGGATTTTTAGGACTTCTTCATATGGAAATCATTCAAGAAAGATTAGAGAGAGAATTTGATTTAAATATCATAACAACAGCTCCAAGTGTTATATATAAGGTTAAAAGAAGTGATGGCGAAGTTTTGACTATTCAAAACCCTACAAACTTACCAGATCCATCTGAGATTGAATACATGGAAGAGCCAATTGTTGATGTTAATATAATGAGTCCTACAGATTATGTTGGAGCAATAATGGATTTATGTCAAAACAGAAGAGGCGTGTTTAAAAACATGGAATATCTTGAGGAAACGCGAGTTACTCTTAACTACGAAATGCCACTTAATGAAGTTATCTATGATTTTTTTGATGCACTAAAGTCAAAAACTAGAGGCTACGCTTCCTTAGACTATGAGCTAAAAGGATATAAGAGGTCTGATCTAGTTAAAATGGATATTCTAATAAACAAAGAGCTTGTAGATGCGTTTTCAATAATTGTTCATGCTGATATGGCCTATGAGAGAGGAAGAATGATTACTGAAAAGCTTAAAGATGTTATTCCGAGACATCAATTTTCAGTTCCGATTCAAGCAACTATTGGCGCTAAAATTATTGCAAGAGAGACTATCAGGGCACTTAAAAAGGATGTTCTAGCGAAATGCTATGGTGGAGACATAACTAGAAAGAAAAAACTGTTAGAGAAGCAAAAAGAAGGAAAGAAAAGAATGAGACAAGTCGGCAGTGTTGCTGTACCGCAGCAAGCATTTCTTGCAGTTCTTAAATATGATGAAAATTAATATCATCTTAAAACATATAAATAAGAAAATCCAGTACAGAAAGCTTATTTAGCTTTCGCTGGATTTTTATTTATGAGTTGTTGGGGACGGTTCTCGCCGACTTATTCAGTAGTGTGGAGTTTTCAAACATCTTTTACTAGATAATGAAAGGAATGTATGTAATTATGAAAGAGCTTGCTGTGTATATCCATATACCGTTTTGTCAGAGTAAATGTTTTTACTGTGACTTTTGTTCCTATCCAAACGAAATGGAGCTTGTAGAAAAGTATATTGAGTATTTAAAAAAGGAAATAGATATTTATTCTCATATGGTTAAGGAGTATAGTGTAAAAACTATCTTTATTGGAGGTGGAACACCATCATATATTGATGGACGTTATATTTTTGATGTATTAAATCATATTTTTAAAAGGTTTAATACTAAGGAGTTATTAGAGATTACAATTGAAGCTAATCCTAAAACTGTAGATAACGAAAAGCTTAATATATATAGAAAAGCTGGAATTAATAGAATCAGTTTAGGAGTCCAATCCTTCAATGACGATATTTTGAAAGAAATAGGACGAATTCATACAAAAAGTGATTTCATTGAGACGTATAAGCTAGTGAGGAAGCATCAATATAATAATGTTAATGTAGATCTAATGTTTAATCTTCCTAATCAGACCATAAGTGATGTAATAGATACTTTAAATCAAGCTATCAAGCTAGATGTAGAGCATATATCATATTATAGCTTGAAGGTAGAGGAAGGAACTCCTTTTTATATCACAGAAAAAAAAGGTGAATTGCAGCTTCCAGATGAAGATAGTGAAAGGCTAATGTATCACAAAGGTATTAGTTTACTAGAACAAAATGGGTATAAGCATTATGAGATTTCTAATTTTGCAAAAAAGAATTATCAGTGCAAGCATAATTTATTTTATTGGAATGTAAAGCCGTATATAGGATTAGGTCTTGCAGCACATTCAAATATTAATAGTGAAAGATATGGGAATGTAAATATATTT
>DAOUQG010000113.1 GCA_030625765.1 Thermohalobacteraceae bacterium
CTAGTGCAAGGAAAGAATTAATGAAAATGGGACATATGGGAGTTCCAGTAATAATAGTAGATAGAGAAGAAATAGTAGGATTTAACAAAGCTAGACTAGATGAGTTATTGTAGAATAAATAATTAACAGACTCAAAGGCTATAGGGAAATAGAATATCTCTATGACCTTTGTTTTTTTGTAATTGAAAAACGTATTCAAATTACTATTATTTAAAAGGGATAATTTACTTTTACGATATGATTAAAAGTAGTAGCAAGAAAAAACTTGACTACTATACCCCTGTAAAGTATAATCAAATCAATAGGTTAATATTTTGTAGAGGAGGAATTTTATTATGGCAAAAGTACTAATTTATTCAAGTAACACTTGACCACATTGTGTAACTGCAAAGCAGTACCTTTCGGAGAAAGGTGTTAACTATGAAGAGAAAAATGTTCAAACAGATTCTAGTGCAAGGAAAGAATTAATGAAAATGGGACATATGGGAGTTCCAGTAATAATAGTAGATGGAGAAGAAATAGTAGGATTTAACAAAGCTAGATTAGATGAGTTATTATAATAAATAAAAAAGCCTTAAGACTATTCGGAGTCTTAAGGCTTTCTTATTTATTATTCTAAACCTTCATTTAAAGCAGCTAATACTCTTTCTAAATCAAGCCCATGAACCATAGCCGCTTGCTCAAGAGATTCCATTTGAGAAGAAGGGCAACCAACACAGCCCATACCAAATCTCATAAGTATTTGAGCAGCATCAGATCTTTCTCTAAGTATTTCAGAAATAAGCATGTCTTTTGTAATTGCCATTTTTGAATCCTCCTTATAATTTTCTTCATAATAATAATACCATATTTTCTTTTATTGTGAATGATTTAAATCACTTTTTTAATATTTTCTTTCATATTATTTTTTACCCAAAAAGGCTTTAATTAAAAGGGAAATATTTACCAGGATATTTAAACATTATATGAACAGACTTCTACTTGATTTTCCCCTTTACGCGATATACCCTAGTATGGTATAATCATCATATATAACAACCCTTTGTTACTATTTCAATATTAAGAGGAGGTATAGCTGTGACTGACGTATCGTTACCAATAGCATTTAGCGCAGGATTCCTTTCTTTTTTTTCTCCATGCATATTACCATTAATACCTGCTTATATAACATATATAACAGGAACTACTGTGGAAGATGAGCTTGAAGGAAAAAAGATGTTTGCAGTATCTAGAACATTAGGATTTGTAATAGGTTTTACGATAATTTTTATGATTATGGGAGTATCTGCAAGCTTTGTGGGAAAGGTATTTGATGAATATAAGGAAATTTTTACTAGAGTAAGTGGAATCTTAATTACTGTTTTTGGCTTAAATATGATGGGTATACTAAAGCTGAGTATTTTGAATAAAGAATTAAGGTTTAAGCTACCAAAGATAACAAGTTGGTTTAGCTCGATTCTTATGGGTATGGCTTTTGCAGCAGGGTGGACACCATGTATTGGTGCTGTTTTAGGTTCCATTCTTCTTTATGCAGGTACAACTGCTACAGTTTCAAAAGGAGTATATTTATTACTTGCATATTCAATAGGATTAGCCATTCCTTTTATATTAACAGCATTATTAATAAATCAATTTAATGCTTTCTTAGCAAAATCCGAGAAAGTGATGCCGTATATAACAAAAATAAGTGGTTTAATTATAGTAATACTAGGAGTTCTAATATTTTTTAACCGAGTGTACATTATAGCTAATTTATTCATATAATAAAAAATGAAAAAAGGCAGGCGATACTTATGACTAAAAGAAATATTTTTATAATTATCTTTGCAATAATATTGATAGGTGCAATGAGTGTTTATGCATTAAATTCTGTTGAAAACCAAAATAATGACTTAGATGACAATGAAGCAAAAGATATTGAAATAAATCAAGGAAATGATGAAAACCAAAATGAAAATGAGCCTATTACTTTAACACCGATTGATATAGGTCAAGAGGCCCCAAACTTTACATTAGAGAACCTACAAGGAGAAAAGGTATCTTTAAAGGATTATAGAGGAAAAAATGTACTGATTAACTTTTGGACTACTACATGTCCATATTGTATAAAAGAAATGCCAGATTTTAAAAAATATTATGAAGAATGTAAGGACGAAGATTTCACCATACTTGCGATAAACGGTGGAGAAGAAAAAAGAAGAGTGGAAAGATTTGTAAAAGAAAACGGATATGAATTTCCTGTTTTATTAGATATGTATGGCGTGGTAGCTAGACAATACATGGTAAGAGGAGTACCAACTTCTATAATAGTTGATAATGAAGGTATTATAAGAGGCGTTAGATTAGGTCCCATGACATATCCTGAAATTAAACAAAGGTTTGATGCTATAAAAGGACAATAAAGTATGAATCCATATTTTATATTATACAAATCAATAGGTATAACTTGGTTTATGGTTGTTACTGTAGTAGCTATAGTATTGAGCTATATAATGATAAAGAATAATGAAACTATTTCTTCACTTAATAAAAATAAGAAGGAGGATATCTTTTTTATACTGATAATACTAGGGTTTATTGGCGCTAGATTGGGGTATGTGATATTAAATTTTGTTATATACAGGGATAATTTATATGATATTTTTAAATTATATCATTTCAACTTAAATTTGGCTGGAGCAGTAGCACTAAGCTTATTGGGGTTATATGTAATATCAAAAAAGGAGAAGCTTTCATTTAATGAGCTCTTAAGAGTATACATAATTCCATTTTATTTTTCAATGTCAATTGGAATATGGGTCATGTTCTTTGATGGATTATTAGTAGGAAAAGAATATATGGGCATCCTGTCGTTCAATTATTTAGGAGCAGATCGTCATATAGTGTCTCTGTATTTATCAATATTATTTTTAATAGGATTAATTATAGAATTACTAGGGCTTAAAAAGACTAGAAATAAATATAATACAGTCATTGTTTTAATTTTTGTTCTCATCATTTATTACAGTATTAAGGTGTTTTTCTCATGTTAGTATAAAATAAATAAAAGTTATTTGACATAAAATAAAATATGTATTAGAATATGTTTATAGATACCTATGCAGGGTATAAGCACAATAGAATATTTTAGGAGGGATAAGATGAAAATAGATGTAACACAAAGGGCTCATGATGAACTAAAAAAGATCTTAGAAAAGAAAAATTCAGAAGGCAAGAGCTTAAGATTATATATAGCGGGCTTTGGTTGAGGTGGCCCATCATTTGGTCTTGCTCTGGATGAGCAAAAAGAAAATGACGAAAAAGTGACAGTGGAGAACCTAGAGTTTATAGTAGATAAGGAAGTAACTAATCAATACAATGACTTTAGAATTGATTATGCAAATGATTGGTTAAGAAAAGGATTTAGCATCTCTGCAAATGGTTCTTCAGGTTCATGCTAAAGGGATGAGGGTATAGGCCTTTGTCCTTCCCCTTGCAAATAAAAGAGGATTAGCCTTTGGGTTAGTTCTCTTTTTTATGTCTTTTTAATTTTGATATTAGTGAGCAAAAAAGAACCGTCCCCAAATGCTCAATGCTCACAAATGCTCACCGTCCCCAAATGCTCAGTAATAAAAGCTATTCTAAAAACATATTTTATATAAAATCCAACTGAAATCTGGTGAAAATATGTCTAATTTTATTTCAAATCTACTATATAACTTTTTAATATCCTTTGGAGTAATCATAGGAGCTAGTTTTTTTTCAGGTATAGGCGCGATAATTAGCAATCATCCCCCTCTGAAAACTATGCTAAAAGTTGCCTGCTCAATCAAGATTTGGGCTGTAGCGGTAGCTTTGGGTGGAACTTTTACTGCTTTCCAAGTAATAGAGCAGGGAATTTTAAAAGGAGAAATAAAATCAGTAATAAAGCAGGTTGCTTATATACTAGTTGCATTAATAGGTGCGAATGCTGGATATAGTTTTATAAAGATAATTCAAAGGTGTGGAAAGCTGTGGATAGAATAGGAAAAGAAACAATAAAGTATTTTATAACACTTACAATAGGGATACTTATAGGTATGGTAATAGGTGCAGTTAGTCTAAATACATTGATAAGCTATAGAATAGATGAATATTTTAAAGAGATTACATATCTAAATTCAGTGATTGAGGACAAGGATGTAAGGTTAAAGAAGCTAGAAGAGTCTGTTAATAAGAGAAAATTTATATTAGGAAGTATAGAAATAATATTAATATGTGAAGAAGGTGATGAGATAGATAAAATAACCTTAAATAAGCATATTAAAGAAAAGTTTAATAATTTACTAGGAAAAGAAGTGAGAAACATTGATATTGAAATGGTTGCTGAGGTTATAGATAAAAGGATTATGAAAGTAGATGAAAACGAATACAAGCTTAATGTTAAAAAAATCTTATTAGCAGAGGAATTAAAAATTTGGGTAGAAGTAAAATGATATATAATGGAACAGTTCTGAGAAATTCTATATATATGCAATTTTAAGATGCTCAAACATTTAAAGATACAAAAAAATTTTTATTTTTTTGTATCTTTTATTTATTTTGACGCATACTTATATTTTGATAAAAATGCTTAAAATTACTTGAATTGTGGTTGATTATTTTCAACAAATATTATATGATGGGATTGAAAATGGCAAATGCCAAAATGATATATAATCATAAGGGAGTGTTAAAATGGAACTAAAAGATAAAATTTACAAAGCACTAGAAAAAGTAAACGATCCAGAGCTTCATAAAAATCTAGTAGAGTTAGATATGATAGGGGATGTAATAGTAGAGGGTAACAAGGCTGTAGTAAGCTTAACTCTTACAACTATGGGATGTCCTTTAAAATCTACTATGGCTAATGATATAAAAAAAGAAGTTGGAGCTATAGAAGGAATTGGTGAGGTTGAAGTTATTTTCGGAGAAATGAGCAAAGAGCAAAAAGATAAGCTTATAGAGAAATTACACGGAAAACAAGAAAAAAAGGAACTGTTTGAAAATACTAGAGTAATTGCAATTGGAAGTGGTAAAGGTGGAGTAGGCAAATCAACAGTAACTGCAAACCTTGCTGCTACATTAAGTAAAATGGGTTATAAAGTAGGATTGATAGATGCTGATATACTAGGATATAGTATTCCACAAATAATGGGAACTAAAGATATCAAACCAACAATGATTGAAGGCGGCTTGATTTTACCAATTGAGAAGGAAGGATTAAAAATTATGTCTATGGGTAATCTAGTAGACGAAAATCAAGCTCTTATTTGGAGAGGTCCACTATTAGGAGGCGTATTGGAGCAGTTTTTTAATGATGTATATTGGGGAGAATTAGACTATATGCTTATAGATTTACCACCAGGGACAGGAGATGTTCCTCTTAGCCTAATGCAAAAGCTTCCTAAAGCAGAATTCTTAATAGTAACTACACCTCAGATAACTGCAGCTGACGTTGCTAAACGACTAGCATTTATGGCAGCTAAAACTAATAGTAAAATAATAGGATTAATTGAGAACATGTCATATTTCATATGCGAAAATTGTAATGAAAAGCATTATATTTTTGGAAAAGAGAAGGGTAAAGAATTAGCTAAAGAGTTAAATACAGAATTTTTAGGAGAAATTCCTTTAGTAACAAAAATTAGAGAAAATAGTGATAAGGGCATACCAGCAGCATTTGAATCAGAAACCAATATAGAAGAAAATTATATAAATATAGCAGAAAAGCTTGTTCAAAATTAGAGCCTATGAAAAAGGTTTTTTAAGTTATCTGTATACATGATATAAAACACTGTGAGTATTAATATTCATAGTGTTTTTATTTTTTATTGGAGAACATTTTACAAATTATAATTGAAAAATTACTTATGAGAACCCTTTTTGTAATGCAAATGTAATATACTGGAAACGAAAAAATGATATACTGAAAGTAGGTTATAGAAGGAGGTTATAGCATGAGATTGAAAAGAATAATACCATTAGTTATGGTTGCAATGCTTTTACTATCTAATATACCATTTGCAGATGCTACAGCAACCATAAATAATAATTATATAACATGGGACGAAGCTAAGATTAGATTAGTACAAGATATAGTATATGATGATAATTCATTTTTATATATACGATTAAATGAAGGTATATATAAGATTAAGAAAGATTTCAATAGAAATTTTATTTCTTTATCTGAGGAAGAAGAGAATCTGATAGAAGAAAAAGTTAAGAATAATTATTATGAGGATATGGTTTTGCATTCTGATTTACAAGTAGATGAAGACAAAATAATAGCTGAAGATACTTACTTGTATTATGATGGTATAAAGTTATTATCTATAGAAAATCATATTGAAAAAAGCAAGCAATATAATGAGAATAGCTCTAATAATGAAAAGGATATAGCACATAGAATATATTTCTATGAGCTATCAGACAGAAGAAAGCTTTACTCGATTAAAACTTATTTATGTTCATACATACCACCTCCATATACTCCTTTTTGTTATGATTATGTAATTGTTGACGGAGAAGAAGTAACAAAAATAAATGTTGATGATAATTTTATTTTGCATAATGTAATTGAAAACGATGATCAAACTGTATGGTTTTATGGGAATACTTATTATGGTAGGTATACGACAGAATCTACTCTACATTTGATAGATAATAATTATAATATTCAATCAATAAACGATAAACTCCATGTTAAAGATATTAACATATTATCACGCGGGAGTGATTATTTAATCATTAGTGCATTTGGGAAACCATTGTGGGAAACTGATTTGAAGAATAAAGAAAATGAAGGGTTTTATAGTATTAATACAAATGGAGAACTAAATAAAAGAAATGAACAAATAAAGACAGTAAAACAAGTTTTTTTAGCAAGCAACAATCAAATCTACTGCATAAGTGAAGATAATGAAAGTATAATAAATCTAACAATAAACAAAGAAATAAAAGTTAATCAAAATGAAGAAAAGACTTCCTATGAGAAGGCAAAGCAAAAATGGAATATCATAAACGAAGAGAACAATACTGACTCAGTTATTAGGGAAGATAAAGATAGTTTAATCTGGTATCTAAAGGATGGACGTATCTATTACAAAGAAAATGAAAAAAGTAATATCTTTCTAAATGGATTAAATGTATTGATGAATATAGTTAAAAATATTTACATTGATAAAGACGGTGGAAAATGGTTCATAGCCCTTGCAGGAATATCATATTTACCACCTAATGGTGATTATGCAGAAAACATGAATGGATACATGACAGGCATAAAGCTTTCAGATAATGAAAATATTTATATAGATGAAGAAAAGAGAATTTGGTATTTTGGTGACGATATAAAATACAAGTATATTTATGATGATGCTGTTGTTGCAGATGAAACACAATATATTAGGGATTATGAAAAAATATTACATGAATATTCTGAAATAGATAATGAAGGGTTTTTTATTTATCAAAAAGAAAATGAGAACCACCAATATGAGGTAAGAGTATTAAAAATTAATAGACAGGGCAATATTTCATTTTCAGATTTCATATTTGACCAGTTTATTGAATCTTACTTTGCAAGAGAAGGAGTATTATACCTAGAGGTAGAAGATGGGTTGATAAAAATTCATAATGGCAAGATATATGAAATGAGAAATGAAGGAATGATTTCATCAAATATGAGCTACAAGTTTATTGATGATAACACTATCATGTTTAGATCATATCATAATGATTATAAAATCATCACTGCCCACATACCTTCATTTGGAGATATAGTAGATAAATTTAAATACAGCGACCAAAAAATTCTTTTTAATGGTATGGAGATTCCAGCATATGAGGTAGATGGGAAAGTGGCAATCTGCATAGAGGATTTAGTTTACTATGGTTATAAATCTGACTGGAGTAACACTGAAAGAGTTACTAGAGTTTATTTTTCACCACAAAACGCTAAAGCAGTAGATGGTTTAATAAGAAATGAGAAAAACCTAAGTGGTAACATATACTATAGTGATGTAGATATTTATTTTGAAGGGCAAAAGGTGCCAGATTATAGTATGAACGGGTATTCCTTAGTCCCAATAGACACATTTAGTCAATTTGGAGAAGTAAAAAAAGGCGAAATTATCGAGATTAATATAGTAAACGGAGATGCAGAATAGTCTGCATCTTTTTTTATTGAAACGTAAATTATAATATTACTTTACAAAAATCGATTTAGATGTTATCATATAACCACACCCCGTATAGGTAGGGGGAGTATAAAAGGGAGTTGACATAAATGTCCATACAGAAAATTTCTATAAGAATTACAGGAATGACTTGAGCCTCTTGCGCAAGTAGGGTAGAGGGTGCTCTATCAAAAATAGAAGGTATAGAAACTGTTATTGTCAATCTTATTGCTGAAAAAGCAACGATAGAATATTATAGAGAAAAAATAAGCGTGAAGGATATAATAAAGTCAGTAGAAAAAGCTGGATATAATGTACCTATAGAAAAAGCAACACTTAACATTGAAGGAATGAGCTGTGCTGCTTGTTCAGCAAGGGTAGAAAAGGTACTTAACAAGATGGATGGAGTTGTAGAGGCAAATATAAATCTTGCTTTAAATAAAGGAACTATACAGTATAGTGAAGGAGCAGTTACTGTAAAGAAGCTAATAGAGACTATTGAGAAGACAGGATACAAGGCTTATGAAGAAAGAAAAGAAAAACAAAATATACAAGATGGTGACAAAAAGAATGATGCTAGACAAAAAGAAATTAAAGCTCTAAAAGGTCTTTTTATAGCTTCTTTAGCATTGAGTATACCTTTGTTTTCTGGAATGTTTTTTCATATGGCAGGTATTTATACTATATTATCAAATGGATATTTTCAACTATTACTTGCAACTCCAGTACAGTTTATCATTGGATATAGGTTTTACAAGGGAGCGTATCACTCACTAAGGAGTGGTGGAGCAAATATGGATGTGCTTGTAGCAATGGGTACATCAGCAGCGTATTTTTTTAGCTTATATAATCTAATAATAGGAATTAATCAATACTATTTTGAATCCTCAGCGGTAATCATAACATTAATTTTATTAGGTAAGATGCTTGAAGCAACAGCAAAAAGCAAAACCTCTGAGGCAATTAAAAAGCTAATGGGATTGCAGGCAAAAACCGCAAGAGTTTTAAGAGATGGAGAAGAACAGGATGTTCTTATTGAAAAGGTACAAGTAGGAGACATCATAATAGTACGTCCAGGTGAAAAGATTCCTGTAGATGGTGAAGTGATAGAAGGAAGATCAACAATTGATGAATCAATGTTAACAGGAGAAAGTATTCCAGTAGACAAAAAAGTTGGAGATGAAGTAATA
>DAOUQG010000112.1 GCA_030625765.1 Thermohalobacteraceae bacterium
TTCCATTAACATAACTCTCCTTTATTCGTTTAGTCACTGTAAATGATAACAGAAAAAGGCTTATTTGTCCAATCATTCTAGTTTTCTAGAATTTTCGCATGCTTTTTCTGATTTCCATAATAATTTGTTCCCCAAACACCAACCAATATCATTACTCCACCAGTGAACTCGTTTGATGAAGAAACTAAGTGACTTACTCAAAATCAAAGATTTTGGTAATCTACTTATAGCTAAAACTAAACATCGATGCTTTGGTAGAAGATTCTACTCCTACCTAAGTAGGGAAAGTTGAAACACCCACTTATAGAAGTGAGTGTCTATTGATTTTAGATTAAAACATATTATAACTAAACAAGTTCATAATTTTTTATACGATCAACTAATGAGCAATTTTGCTTTTAAACTTGTTTATAATTATCAAAAAACTCAGCTCTATGCTGAGTTCTTATGGTATATAATTTGCTTAAATTCTGCCTTTTAATCTCTGCCTTAAAGATTCAAAACCAGGTTTTCCTAAAAGTGCAAATATATTTTGCTTATAAGACTCTACCCCTGGCTGATTAAATGGATTTACACCAAGAATATATCCACTTATTGCACATGCCTTCATAAAGAAATATACCAACTTACCAAAATAATATTCCGTCATCTCTGGAATATTTATTACAAGATTTGAAACACCTTCATCAAAATGAGCAAGAATAGTACCTTCAGCAATTCTTTTATTCACAAAATCTAAGGTGTTTCCACTTAAATAATTAAGACAATCAAAGTTCTCACTATCTCTATTTATTTCTACTTCATGTCTAGGTGTTTCAATATTTATTACTGTTTCAAATATATTTCTTTTCCCATCCTGAATATATTGTCCTAACGAATGCAGATCTGTAGAAAATATCATAGAAACAGGAAAAATACCCTTTTTGTCTTTTCCTTCACTTTCTGCAAATAACTGTTTCCACCATTCTCCCATAAAATGCATTGAAGGTTCATAATTAACTAAAACCTCAATTGTTTTTCTTTATTATAAAGAATGTTTCTTACTGCTGCATATTGGTAGCATGGGTTTTTGTCAAAGTCCTGATTTTGGTATTCCTCCAAAGCATCTCTAGAACCCTCTATCATTCTATCTATATTTAATCCTGCCACTGCGATTGGAAGCATACCTACTGGAGTAAGTATTGAAAACCGTCCTGCCATATTATTAGGAATAATAAATGTCTCATAACCCTCTCTCTGCTAACTGTCTTAAATCACTCTTTTCCTTATCAGTAGTTACAATTATTCTCTTACTCGCTTCCTTTTTTCCATATTTATTTTCCAGATAGTTTTTCATTATTCTAAACGCAATCGCAGTTTCAGTAGTATTTCCCGACTTAGAAATTACATTGATAGTGATATCTTTATCCTTAATAACATCTAATAATTCTTTTAAATATGTTCCACTAATATTATTTCCCGCGAAATATATTTCAGGTGTTTCTCTTTTAGCTTTCGGCAATAAATTATAAAAAGAATGAGTTAATGCTGATATTACTGCCCTTGAGCCTAAATAAGACCCTCCTATACCCAATACTATAAAAACATCTGAATTTCCATTTATCCTTTTAGCTACTTTTTTTATTCTTTCAAATTCTTCCTTATCGTAATTATTTGGGTAGTCTATCCATTCCATAAAATCGTTACCTAGCCCTGTCCTATTATGAAGAATTTTATGAGCGTAATTAACTTTTTCTTTTATTACTAGAAGTTCTTTTTCTGAAATACTTGCATTCGAAAAATCTAAATTTATTGTGTTCATTACTACACTCCCTTAAAACGAAGATGCTTATACAATACCGTATCCCTCTAACGATTTTTGATTCATTTGTTTTATTAATTTTAAGGATAATCAATAATAACTGATTCAATTTAATAAATAAAATTGCCAATGCAAAAATCTGTTCTAGCTAACATTGCTGCTTCTTTATTATACTTTCAAGCTAAATCTACTATTGTTATTTTTATTGTCATGGACTTTCTTTAGTGCACCCTATTTTTTAGTGCATGAAAAAGACTTATCTGTCCATCTCCTATAACGACAATTATAGCATGACCTCAAATCATCAGCCACAAGCTCGTCCTCATCATCTAATTTAAAACTATCACACTTTTCTGCTATTAATTTTGCATGAACCCAATCTTCCTTACCCCCATTGAATTCTTTATTACCTAACTTGTTAATATTAAACATATCCTTCATTTTTTAATAACTCCTTAATTGTTGTTTGGTACAATTATTCCAAAATCCATCATTATCATTCTTTTTATATACTAGTAAAACAGATTTGTCCTCTAATAATACAGTTTTAACTTTTTCACTTAGCAATACCATCTCACTTGCATTTATTATTTCTCCATCTAAGCTTTTTACAATATCTATCCCTGGATAAGAACATAATTCCTTAACACTAAGTATGCTATGGTCAGCATTTATTTTATGCTTCCCTTTAAATCTTCCATTGTTGCCTGTTAATCTAAGGCCTACACCTGCTAAAGCCCCTATTATACCTTGTCCTGTACCACCGTGCTCTGATAGGTGAAGATTTAAGTCATTAGCTAATTTATATGCTTCATCTTTTGTTAAAACACATTTCTTAGCTTTATAACCAAAATCGATTAACTTTTGTCTATCTAATAATTTATCAACAACAACTACACATAATCCAGGATCAGAGCCTGTTGCACTTTCTTTTAGTAAAAAGTTTGAAGAAAATTCAATAATTTTTCTCAAATATTCACTTTTTATATCAGCTTTAAAACACATAGAACTATTATGAGAAGTATATGGAATATCTTCATGTATCAGAAGTTGATGTCTTGTTATACCATAACACTTACCCCATCCTTTTTCTTCAATAGTCTTTGCAATACTTTCAGCTAATTCTCCTGTACCTGCACTCTCAATATTATCAGTATCATCTATACATAAAAGAATCTGCATATACATCCTCCTAGCATTATTTTTTTGGTTCTCTCATACCTTTACCTGCAAGTATGCTGTCAGCCTCATCATCTGTTAATTCATAATTAAAAAAATCCTTATAGAAATTCATAGTAATTTGTTTCATATCAATATCTTCGAAATGATCTGGATAAATTGTAGCTGCTGTCCAAAGTATTGCAAGAGGAGTTTCTATTGAAGTTGGATGTCCCCATCTTGATACTCCATTTGGTAATAAGAAAACTTTATCATTCTTTACAGCATTCAAGTTCTTCCATTGATCCTTAGTTCTGATATACTCGTCAACCCCATCCTCGTTTACTAGGATATAATCAGGATTCCACATTAATATTTGCTCTAAGCTTGCAAAGTATTTGTTATCAGTAAATTTCAACTCATCTCCTATCGATACATTGATTAGTCCAGCGATCTTCATCCAATCTGCAGGTAGAGTATTTGGTGCATCCGTTCTAGTAGCTTCATTTACTGAATGATAAACTCTTTTCTTACCTTCTTTAAGGATTTTATCAGTTTTTTCAGATACTGTTGAAATACATTGATTGTAAAACTCAATATATTTTTCTGCTTTATCTTCTTTCCCAATAGCCTTACCTATCATTTTAACCATATTTTGTTGTCCCTCTACATTATTGAAATCAATAACTAAATAAGGTATCCCCAACTTATTAAATTTTTTCGTTTCTCCCTTTACATTTGCATCCTGAATATCAATAAAAACTACATCAGGGTTAGCTTTTGCAAGCTCTTCTATATTTATATTTCCAGATACCTTTGGCATAAGTGCATCTTGAATAGTTGGGCAAATTTTTGTAAGGACTTTATCACGTTTTAGTCCACCATTTACTGCTACAATTCTGTCTCCTTCTCCTAGCATAGTTACTACGTGTCCTGAGACTGCATATAAACATGCTATTCTTTCAATATTCTTTGGTATCTCAACTTCTCTACCTATACAATCCGTTATAGTAGTAGTCTCAATACCATCAAATTTATTCTTGTTGCGGATTTGAGTACATCCCGAAACAAATACTATAATAAATATTGCACATAATGTGCTACTTATAAATCTTTTCATTCTAAACAACCCTTTCTTTATCATCCATGTATGTGTTAAGTGGGACAATGTAATTTAAGCTTTTATTATTTAAGTCTCGGTATGATAATATTTTTGAATTTACATCAAAGACTTTTTTTATATTTTCTTCAATCAAAACCTCCATTGCATTTCCCATAACTTCAATTTTACCTTTATCTAGCATCAGAACTGTTGTATTTATGTTATTGTTTTCAAAATAGAACACTTGATTTGGATAATGTGTTGCCATAATAATAGTAATATTTCTATCCTTTACTAGATTAGTAATTGTCTCTAAAATCATAAGCTCATGCTTAAAATCTAGATGAGATGTAGGTTCATCCATTACTATCACATCAGTCTTCTGTGCTAATGCTCTAGCTAGCATAACTAGCTGTCCTTCTCCTCCACTTAGGTTAGTAAAAATCCTATCCTTATATTTGCTCATTCCTACAATTTGTAATGACTCTTCAGCAATATAAACATCTTCCTTAGATGGTGAAGAAAATGGAGAAATATAAGGTGTTCTCCCCATTAAAACAACATCAATAACTTTATATGGAAAAGTAAGATTATAGGACTGAGGAACATACGCTATATTTTTAGCAATTTCAAGTGGTTTCAAGTCTTTTATGTTATTACCTTTTATTAGAACAGAGCCGTTATCTAGTTTATTAAGTCCCAATATACAATCTAAGAGTGTGGTTTTACCACATCCATTGGATCCTAGTAAAAATATAGCTTGTCCCTTTTCTACAGTTAAGTTAATGTCTCTTATTATAGTCTGTTTGTCATATGAAAAGGTGAGGTTCTTAATTTTAATTATATCCATCAGCTACCAGCTTCCTCCCTTTGTCTTTTTTAACAAATAAATATAAAATGGTCCGCCTATTAGAGCTGTCAGAATGCTAAGAGGCAACTCACTCCCCGTAATAATTCTGCTAATATTGTCTATTAGGATTAGAAAACATGCTCCTAGCGATAGACTAACAGGTATCAATATCTTATTATCATTTCCTACAATCATTCTTCCAATATGAGGAATTACAAGCCCTACCCATCCAATTATTCCACATACGCTTACAGCTCCAGCTGTAGCTAATGTAGTACACACAATTATTATACCTTTATTAACTGTTGTATTTATGCCTAGTGACCTAGCTTCCTTATCTCCCATAGATAAAACATTGATTCTCCATCTTATTGCTATTAACCCAGTAGTTCCAATCAAAATAGGTATCGCAGCTATTAAAACATCCCCATAATCAGCTGCTGCTAAGCTACCCATTAGCCAAAAAACTATAGTAGGCAATTGGTTATAAGGATCTGCCACATATTTCAAGAAAGAAATCAATGCTGAAAAAACAGAAGAAACAACTACTCCTCCCAGCACTAACATTACATTGGGCGCTGTTTTATATATCCTTCCTATCATGTAGCTCATGAAAACTGCTAAAATACTAAATCCAAAGGAAAATATATATATTAGAAAAACATTGTTGAAAAGGACTATTGCTAGAGCTGCTCCAAAGCCTGCACCTGAACTTACTCCTAGGATTCCTGAGTCTACTAGCGGATTATGAAACAACCCTTGTAAAGCAGCTCCACTTATTGCAAGACTGCCACCCACCAAAGCACCTAAAATGGCACGTGGAACTCTAATATCCCATATAACAGATACAAACACATCAGGAATATTAAAATCAACTCCACTTATTTTCATATATAAGACCTTCATTATTGCAGAAAATGAAATAGGATACCTTCCAATAAACAACGATGAAAACATAAATATTAAGGGCATCACAATCATTAATATATATTTGAATTTTATATTGTTTAATTTCACAACAACTTCCCCTTGTCAAAAACAGTAAATAGTATTATTTCTTTGCTTTTCTAAGTATAAATAATAAAATAACTACAACAACTACAATACCTGAAATAATCAATGTTAGATTTAATTTGCTATTAACACCTTTAGTTGAGAAACTAATTCTCACTTCTTCTCCAAGTGAAACACCACTTTTTGATTTTAGGTTTTCATTTACTATTATTGTATATATTGTATCTTCCCTTAAAGGTTCTTTTGGAACTAAAATTACATCATTTCTTTTTTCTCTATCAATTTGATCATCAGCCATAATTATATCAAATACGATTTTATTATTTTGGTTATCATACATTTCAAAGCAATTCATATTTTCTTCTTTCACTTTCATATTTACAACATTTTTACTAAAAACTAATTTTATTTCTTTTAAATCTGTTGAAACACTTTTTTCATTATCTGAAGGAAAAGATTCTTCTAATTTTAAAGGAGCTTTGCTGTTTCCACCTGCTACACATACTGTAACTGACATAATTACTAAACTAACAAATATTATTAAAAATAAGCTCCTCTTAATATTTTTTTTCATCATATTCATAATTCCCATCTCCTTTTAATAGTTTAATTTCAATATACTATTACTCCAAATAGAATATGAATGGGTTATAGGCGTCATCAATACTCCTGTTTGCTGTAATTTCTTAAATAGTCTTTTATGCTGTAATACAAGAAATTAGTTCATACAAGCAAAAAATCCTCTTTGGCTAAAAGAGGACACAGGTACCTATTGAGGCATGTTCTCCTTTCCAAACATGGGAGGCATAGACGTTTCCAGCTATACCCATAGATCTATGTACCATAACTTATAGTCACAGGTAAATAGATTCGGAGTTAAGTATAATATTCTTAATAACATACTTCTATATAAAATAAAAAAATCCTTTTAAAAAAACAAAATGTAATAAATTGTCGAAAAAATATTTGAGTTTAAACTATTATATTATAATCATTCCTTTATTTATCTTTTTATGACATACTATGATATATGTCTATAAAAAACTATAGTAGTCAAAGTATAGATTAGACAAATTTAATATAGTAAAAGAATGTTTAAGAATAATACTTTTCAAGATAAAAATTGTATAAATGAGTAATAGTCTAACTGTTATTCTGTTAGACTACTACTCATTTTTTACACTTGCTGCCAACATGAACTTGTTAAAAAGGTCAATTATAACTTTAATAAAGATTCATATGACATAGCTACTGTAATAACTCCACCCTCATCATCTCTAATATGTAGAAACTTATACAATATATTATCTCCAACTCTTTTTCTTATAGGTGTGGCCAAATAGTTTTTGTTTGAACTAACTACAGATTTTGAAACAGGATCAATTTCGAATGAGTTCACACCAATTCCTTCTCCACAGCTTGAATAAATAATTATTCCATTACTATTTACTATATATATATCATCAATGTTGATTCTTTTTGCAAAATCATTTAATATCTTGTTACTTATTTCATTTGTTTTCATGAACTGTTTAAGTTCAAGTGCTTTATTGTACATATACCCTTCCATTGAAACAGATGCAGCTTCCTGTTGAAGCTCATTGGCAAGCCTATCTAACTTTTTAGATTTATCAGTGATTTCATTGAATGAACTTTTAACCTCCTCAACAATTGAATTGTATTGCTGAGTACTTGCAGCAGTAATCTCAGAAACATTTTGTACTATGTTTACTTCGTGAATAATATCCTTTATCCATCTATATATTTCAATCATATCTCTATAAATGTCTTCTATTTTAGATTTTGTTTCACCAGTATTTGTTTTAATATCTATAAAAGCTTTGCTGGTCTCTTTTACTGTACTAATTCCACTTGTTACCTGCTCAGTTCCATTATGCATCATTGAAGATAATTCTCTTAATTTATCAATAATACTTGTAAGTACGATATCTATATTCTGAGCAGCGTCATCTGATTGAGCTGCAAGTTTTCGCACCTCATCTGCAACTACTGCAAATCCTAATCCATGCTCTCCAGCTCTTGCAGCTTCAATTGCTGAATTTAAAGCTAACAAATTTGTTTGACCTGAAATATTCTTTATACTATCCACTAACAATGATATCTTTGATGTTTGGTTATTAAGACTCATAACACTATCGTTAATATTATTCACAATTTCATGTATTGAATTAATTGCATCTTTTGTCTTATCCATAGATGCATTGCCATAAATAGCTGCATTACTAGAATTCTCTGCCTGAATAACTGTTACTTTGGAGTCTTTCTCTATAGTATCAATTTTTTTTCCAATAAGTTCTAACCTTTCATATATTTTATTGATAGACTCTACCTGCTCAACGGAACCTTCTGCTATTTTATTACTAGTCGCCACAATTTGTTCAGTTGCCTTGTCTAAAGCTTCTATTGTTTCAGTTAAATAGCTTGTAGCTGAAGCTAGTTCAACTGATGTTTTAAGTGAATACTTTGAAGACTCCTTTGAAGTATTAAATAAACTTACCATCGTGTTAATAATATACGATGCAATACCATTATTAGCTTTTGATTGTAATGAGTAATCAAAACTATTTTTTTCAATTATTTCACTGTATTTTTTAATATCTTGTATTTTCTTTTTCCAATATTGAGTACATAATAAATATGTAAATACAATTGTTGTAAGTATATTTAATATACTTACAACAATTGTATTTAATTGATTTATTATTTTTATATTTATTAACAATTCAAATATCAAATAGATGATAATAATAACTGCTTCTTTGAAAAATTTATACATATTCAAACCTCCGATAGCTTAATGTGAAACATATTTATGAAAGTGATAATATTATTATACTATATTTGACACATTTTTGGAATATTCTTCATAAAATAGTAATTGTTTTTTGATATGAGATTACAATATAATTATAAAAAGCCTCCTTTCTAACCAGTCCTATATATTAACATTTGCTTCTGCTTCTTTTTTATAATCTTCACAATCATTAGCTTCTCCTGCTCTAAATATAGCTATTTTAGCCATTACAGGTCCTATCAATTCATAAACTACTGTTGCAGCCAATATTATAGTTCGTACATTCGTGCCATGAGGAGCTGGCAAAACTGTTTCTGCAATTATAGCAAGTCCAATAGCTACACCTGCTTGAGGTATTAAAGTGTATCCTAAATACTTTTGAACAGTTTTAGGTGCTCTTGCAAGTTTTCCGCCAAAATATGAACCTAATATTTTTCCTATTATTCTTACTACAATGTAGCCTATTCCTATTATACCTACGCCCTTTAATAGTGATATATCTAATTCAACTCCAGCTATTGTAAAAAAAGCTATATAAATAGGTGGAGTAATGCTTTCGACAACATGTAAAACTTTCAAATTCTTAACATTTGGCACTACATTAGATACTGTTGCACCAATTATCATACATAGTAGTATAGGAGAAGCATGAAATTCATGAGCTAGACCAAATCCTATAAATATTATCGAAATTGAAAATGTAAGTAATT
>DAOUQG010000163.1 GCA_030625765.1 Thermohalobacteraceae bacterium
CTAAGTGAAATAGGTTCAGTATTATTTGTAGATGAATCCTTTATTGACTTTGTAGTAGAAGAAGAGTCTTATATTTCGTTAATTAATCATTACCCAATATTTATTATGAGATCAATGACAAAGTTTTTTGCTATACCTGGACTTAGACTTGGATATGGTATAGGAAATAAGGAGTTAATTTCAATACTTAGTTCTAAAAAGGAGCCTTGGACATTAAATAGTTTAGCCTTAAGAGCATTACCAGTAGTACTTGATGATGAAGAATATATATCAAAAACTTTAACATGGTATGAAAATGAAAAGAAATTCTTATTTAATGAGCTTCAGAAATTAGACTTTATTAAGGTTTTTGAGAGTAGTGCGAACTTCTTTCTTTGTAGACTTAAGGGTTATGATTCTAAAACATTGAAGGATAATTTGCTTAAGAAAAATATTTATGTTAGAACGTGTGAGGATTTTATTGGTATTGATGATAATTACATCCGTTTAGCAGTTAAAAAGCATGTGGAAAATATGAGACTTATTGATGAATTAAGAAATTTAAAATATAGGGAGGAACTATGTAATGAAAAAAAACTTTAAAATATTATCGTTCGCTTTATTATTTGTTTTTGTGTTTGTAAGTGTAGTTTCAGCAGCTGGTATTGGCTTAAGCATCGATGGGTTAGTAAAAAGTGACAATCTAGATATTAATGAGGGAAGAACTCTTTTAGCTGGTAGTTTACTTGAAAACATGGGATTTGACGTAGAAAAAGAAGGTAATAAAGCTACTGTAAAAAATGAAGAAGTTACATTTGAATTTACATTAGACACAAATAAAGTTAGGGTAAATGATATTGAGCTTACACTTGAGGCTAAATCATACGAAAAGAATGGAGAAGTTTATTTGCCTTTAAGATTTGTTTTTGAAACATTAGGATATAACATCTCATGGGATGGAGAGAATAAAAGAGTTGCAGCAAATAAAATGGAAGATATAACTTATCCTATTACAATAGAAGATAATGGAGTTGAATATGTAGTAGATAAAGAGCCAGAAACAATAGTTTCACTTGCACCTAGCGTAACAGAAATAGTTTTTGCTTTGGGAGCAGGAGATAAATTAAAGGGTAGAACTCAATACTGTAATTACCCAGAACAAGCAAGTGAAATACAAACAGTTGGAAACATGACTGACCCAAGTATTGAGGCTATTATAGATATTTACCCTGATATTGTAATGGGAACTTCATTCACAAAACAAGAAATATTAAACAAAGTTAATGAAGCTGGTATGGAAGTAGTGATACAATCAACTCCAAATTATATTAATGAGATGTATGAATATACTTTAAAACTAGGCGCAATACTTAATAAAAATTATGTTGCAAGAGCATTAGTTTCAAGTATGAAATCTAAAGTAGGAACAGTAGAAATGAAGCTTAACGATATTACATATAAACCAACTGCTTACTTTGTAGTAGGAACAGGACAGTGGGGAGAATATACAGCAGGCAGTGATACTTTTATTTCAGAAATAATCAAAATAGCAGGTGGTCAAAATACAGCTGATGATGTAACTGGATGGAAGTATAGCTTAGAGAAGCTTATTGATAATGATCCTGAGATTATTTTTGGTGGACAGTTTAATATTGACAGTATGAAATCAGGAGAAAATTATCAAGTATTATCTGCTATGCAAAATGATAGTGTAATAGTAGTAAATGAAGATATATTTAGTAGACCTTCACCTAGACTAATAAATGAAGGACTTAAAATATTATTAGAAATGTTCCATGAGGATATAGCTAATGACTTAAATTTCTAAAGTGAACTAAAGATAACTAAAGGCAAGATACCCCTCTAATACTAAAGGTGGTATCTTGCTATATATAAATATTTGATTAATGATACAATATATTATTTAAAAGGTAAGTGATGAATTTGTATAGAAAAATGTATAGAACGAAGATTTTCATATTGCTATTATTACTTTTATTTTTTATTTTATTTTCAATAACACTTGGAGATGTTAAAATACCTTTTACTGATACAGTTAAGATTATTTTGAATAAATTTGGTTTTCTAAGCTCAAAGATTGATATGGGCGGAATAAAAAAATCGAATATTTTCATAGTTCTAAATATTCGGCTTCCGAGGATATTATTGGCTTGTCTAGTAGGTTCTATGTTATCATTAGTCGGAACGTCTTATCAGGCAATATTTAAAAATCCTATGGCAGACCCTTTTGTAATGGGTGTTTCTTCTGGAGCAGCTTTTGGAGCAACAATAGGTATATTGTTGCATTTTAATAAAGGTATTATTGGGTTTGGTTTAACTTCTATATTAGCATTTGGAGGGGCGTTATTAACTACATTCATTGTATACAATCTTGCTAGAGTAGGGAGCAAAATATCTACAACATCTATATTGCTCGCAGGAATAGTAATGAGTTCCTTATTATCATCAGGCATTTCATTAATGATGATTTTTAATCATGATGAGCTTGCAAAAATAATATCATGGACATTAGGAAGTTTTAATGGAGCAAATTGGACTCAGATAGTAGTTATTCTAATACCTGCTGTTGTAGGAACATTGTTCTTAACCACATTTGCAAGAGAATTGAATGCAATAGTAATGGGAGAGGAGCAAGCTCAAAATCTTGGAGTGAATGTTGAACGTACTAAGAAGGTAATATTAATAACTGCTTCATTTCTTGCAGCTTGTGCTGTTTCTGTAAGTGGTATTATAGGGTTTGTGGGTTTAATAGTACCACATTTATTTAGACTTATTCTTGGTTCAGATCATAGAATACTGTTACCCGTATCAGTAGTAGGGGGGGCAATATTTTTAGTAATTTGTGATACATTAGCTAGAACTATTTTAAATGGAATAGAAATACCTGTAGGAATAATAACATCAATATGTGGTGGTCCGTTCTTTTTATATTTGCTAAAGAGGAATGGAAGAAAGAAATTGATTTAGGGACGAGGGGACAGGTACCTTGTCCCAAGCAGTCATGGGACTAGGTACCTGTCCCCTCGTCCCGTTTTGCGTTACTATTATATATTATTAGAACAGAGAGGGAATAATATGAAATCTATAGTTGGAATAAATAAATTAAGCTTTAAATATGATAAAGCAGATATCTTAAAACATATAAGCTTAGACGTAGAACAAGGGAGCTTTTTGAGCATATTAGGACCAAATGGGTCAGGAAAAACTACGCTATTAAAAAATGTATGCAATCTACTCAAACCACATAATGGAAGTATCCTAATAGATGAAAAGGATATTGAAAAGATAAAATATAAGGAGCTAGCTCAAATAATTGCTGTTGTACACCAAGGAACAGATGTACAGTTTGATTTCTCTGTTTTTGATGTAGTAATGATGGGAAGATTTCCATACCTTAAAAGGTTCCAATCTGAAGGAAAAGAGGATGTGGAGATTGTAGAGAATGCAATGAAAAGTACTTCTATTTGGGAGCTGAGAGAAAAGAGCATAAATGAGATTAGTGGTGGAGAAAGACAAAGGGTTTTGATTGCAAGAGCACTTACTCAACAGCCTAAGGTTTTGTTATTGGATGAACCAATTTCTCATTTAGATATTAAATATCAGATAGAAATACTGGATTTATGCAAAAGACTTAATAAAGAGCAGAATATAACTGTTATCACAACACTACATGATATAAATATGGCTAGTAGATATAGTGACTATATTTTACTATTAGAAGAAGGACGGATACGTGAGATGGATACGCCTGAGAAGGTATTAACAGAAAAAAACATTGAAGATGTATATGGAATTAAGGTTGATTTGATTAAAAGAAATGATAATGAAAGACCAATTATTATTCCTAAGAATATGTAATGGGAGCTATTATATTTGAGGTGAAAATATGAGTAAATTTATATTAATTACAGGTGGAGCGAGAAGTGGTAAAAGTAGATTAGCTGAGGAAAAAGCTAAAGAGATGGGAGAAAAGATAGTGTATTTAGCTACAGCTATTGCATTTGATGAAGGAATGAAGGATAGGATTAAAAAGCATAGAGAGGATAGACCTAAGGAATGGACTACTATTGAGAGATATAGACGTTTTTATAAGCTTAAGGACAATGATGGTTTTTGTGATGCAGATACGATTCTTTTAGATTGCATGACATTAATGGTTTCAAATTTGCTATTTGAGAGCAATGTAGCTTTTGATGTTGCACAAATGGATGAGATTGATAAGGTTGAGATGGCTATATTTAAAGAAATTGAGATTTTATTAGATGAGATAGAAAAGCATGATAAGAATTTAATAATTGTAACTAATGAGGTAGGAATGGGATTAGTGCCATCATATAGATTAGGAAGTATTTTTAGAGATATTGCTGGTAGAGTAAATCAATATCTAGCTAAAAGAGCAGATGAAGTATATTTAACTGTTTCAGGTATACCAGTTAAAATTAAATAAAACTAAGTGAGGTAGTTATGAAAAGCTTATTGTTAATGATAGTTTTTTTTACTAGAATACCAATAAAATATAAATATGAATATAGAGAAGAGGATTTAAGAAAAGGGATAGATTATTTTCCATTAATAGGAGTTTTGATAGGAATAATCATATGGCTACCTACTTTGATGAAGGATTTTCTAGATAAGCCTATTATTATTTTGATATCATGGCTTCTTTATATATGGGTGACAGGAGGACTTCATATAGATGGTTTAGCTGATACCTTTGATGGGATATTTAGTAACAGAGATAAAGATAGAATGCTTGAAATTATGAAGGATAGTAGAATAGGTACTTTTGGAGTTTTGGGAATAATATTTGTTATACTATCAAATTTAGCTATAAGTAGCTATTTAGACTATAGAGTGTTAATATTAGTACCTATTGTAGGTAGGACTGCAGCGTTAGTATCAGCTTCTATTAGTAGCTATGCTAGAAGTAACTCAGGAATGGGAACTACGTTTATAGATAACTGTAAGCTAAATGAAGCTTTAATTGGGATTATATTTACTTTTATTGTATCAACTATTATTTTCACCTACAAAGTAGCCATTGTTACTGTAGTTACATTCTTCTTTATCTTGATGATTACAAAATATATTAAAGATAAAATAGGCGGAATGACAGGAGATACAATAGGGTTTGTAATTGAAATTTCTCAAACAATTTTTATATTTTTAGTGTACCTTTCAAAGGGGTGGATGTTTTGAAGTTAATTTTAGTTAGACATGGAGAAACAAAGGCAAATGCTCATGGAATATACAGTGGATGGACTAATTATGATCTCACCTCTAAGGGGGAAGCTCAGATTAAAAAGGTGGCAGAGCTATTAAAAGATGAAGACATAGATATAATTTATTCAAGTCCACTGCAAAGAGCTTTAACTACTGCAAAAGCGATAGCAGAAAGACTAAATAAAGAGATAGTAACTAATGAAAAAATGAAGGAGTTTAACTTTGGAATATTTGAAGGAAAAACTAACAAGGAAATAAGCACGCAATTTAAAAAGGAATATGAAAATTGGACGTCGGATTACATAAATTATAGGATTCCCCAAGGAGAATGTCTAAAGGATTTATATGATAGAGTCAATGAATTTATCAATGATTTAAAAAGTTCTGATAAGACTTATCTTATAGTAACTCATGGAGGGATTATACAAGCAGTAATTACTATTTTACTTGATATTGACTTGAACAAGATATGGAGCTTTAGAATTCGTCCTGGATGTTTGGTTGAAATAGAATGGAATGATGGAATAGGTATTCTCAATAAACTTCTAAATATTTAGGAAAATAAACATTGTTATAATATCTTTTAAAATATATTAAAAAATTAGGAGTGATTATTTTGAAAACAAGTGATATGATTACAAGAAAAGCTACAAGCCTTAAGCTAGTATATTGTGCTATGCTTATTGGACTTTCTGCAGTAGGGGCATTGATTAAAATTCAAGGAAGCATTGCTTTTGATTCAATGCCTGGTTTTTTTGCTGCATTATTTTTAGGACCTGCGGCGGGTGCATTGGTAGCAGGAATAGGACATTTTTTATCAGCTATGACTAGTGGTTTTCCTTTGACATTACCTATGCATTTAATAGTAACTGTAGAAATGGCATTATTTAGTTTTACTTTTGGATGGGTATATAGAAAAAGCAATGGTATAGTAGCTTGTATTGTAGCGATTATTCTAAACGGTCCAGTAGCATCACTGATAGCAGTACCTACATCTGTGCTTTTAGGACTACCATTTAGTGGATGGCCATTATTCTATTTTGTTCTTCCTATTCTAAGTCTTGCATCAGCAGCAAACGTTATATTAGCCTATATAGTTTATAAAGCTTTGGAAAAAAGGTTAAAGAATATACAATAGAGTCAGGTGGGACGAAGGGACAGATACCTCGTCCCATTTTTCAAGAAAGAGAGATGATATGGTTGAAAATAGAAAAACTCAGAGACTTAACAATAATCTCTATTAATAATGATCAACAATTAGTTATTGCTTGTGACTCTTGCGGTGGAGTAGGTGATAAGGAAAGGGATATAGTTAATACTAGTCCAGATATAGTAGGGTACTTTACAACTAGAGTTCCATTGATGGAAGTTTTATCTATAGGAGCAGAACCAATAACACTTATAAATACATTATCTGTAGAAATGAATGATACTGGAAAAAAGATTATAGAGGGAATAAAGAATGTTGTAAGACCCTTAGGACTTCCAGAGGATATAATAGTTACAGGGAGCACAGAAGAAAATTTTCCAGTATGTCAGACAGGAATAGGAGTAACTGTTATTGGTACAATTAATAAAAGACAGTGGAACAAGCCAAAAACAGAGGAAGGATATTTAGCTATAGTGGTTGG
>DAOUQG010000072.1 GCA_030625765.1 Thermohalobacteraceae bacterium
AGATACATACATTGAGGGCATTGACGCAAATAATGTTATAATAAAATATAATAAAAGTAATACTACAGAGTATGTATTTGATAGTGACAAAAAGGTATATAATAGATATAAAGATGGCAAATTGCATATAGATGAGCTTGATAAATCTATAATTACAGCTAAAAATATTATTATTCAAAATGCTAAAACTAAAGTAATTGATGATGAAGGAAGATTATCAATTGACATCATTGGATCAGGCAATGGTTATTATATTACAAACGGAAAAGCAATAGAGATTATTTGGAAAAAAGAATCAGAAAGAAGCAAAACAAGGTATTATGATAGCAAGGGAAAAGAAATAAGCTTTAATCCAGGCGTTACATGGATTCAAGTTACTCAACTAAAACCAAATATCACAATTAATTAAATAGGAGTGAAAACATGGCATATAAATCTGGCTTTGCAACAATTATAGGTAGACCCAATGTCGGAAAATCTACCCTGTTAAATAGAGTTATTGGAGAAAAGATAGCAATAATATCGGATAAACCTCAGACAACTAGAAATAAGATTCAATGTGTATATACTGAGAAGGATTTTCAAATTGTTTTTTTAGATACTCCAGGTATTCATAAGCCTAAAAATAAACTTGGCGATTATATGGTTAAGGTAGCTGAAAATACCTTGAAAGAAGTAGATATTATACTTTGGTTAGTTGATGAAAGCTTAAAAATTGGACCAGGAGACAAATATATATTAGATCAAATTAAAGATATTTCTACACCTAAAATTTTAGTTCTTAATAAAATAGATAAAATTTCACAGGAAGAAGTAAATCAAATTATTTCAAACTATAAAGAATTTGATATATTTGAAGACATAATACCTATTTCTGCTATTCATGGAAGTGGTGTAGGTAAACTAATGAAAACAATTAAGCATCACATGCCAGAAGGACCACAGTATTTTCCAGAAGACATGATAACTGATCAACCAGAAAGATTAATTATTGCTGAAATAATAAGAGAAAAAGCACTTCACTATCTCGATCAAGAGGTTCCGCATGGTATAGCGGTAGATATTGAGTTAATCAAACCAAGACAAAATAATGATATAGTAGACATTAGTGCAACTATTTATTGTGAAAGAGAATCACATAAGGGAATTATCATTGGTAAAAATGGAAGGAAGCTTAAAGGAATTGGTAAAAGTGCAAGAGTGGATATTCAAAGGCTTTTAGGAAGCAAAGTCTTCTTAGAACTATGGGTAAAGGTTAATAAGAACTGGAGAGAAAAAGAAAAAATATTAAAAAGTTTTGGTTATAAATAATTTTCACACTCTTCTCTATGTCTATGGTGTTTTTTACTTTAATAACATAAATTGTATTGTATTAATTTTATTTATAGTAGTACACTAAATACATAGAATCTCTATAGGAGGGATTATATGTTAAGAGAAGAAATGTGGAAAATATTTGAGGCTACAGGAAATATTAATTCATATCTGTACTATAGTGATTGTAAAAAATGCAAAAATACTTTAATCAATAAATATGAGAATGAAGCTATATGTATAAGTAAGAATGAGAGGATACTTCAAGGATTATAATCTAGGGGTGTAGCAATGCTTCAAAAGACACAGGGGATAATTTTGCGTCAAACAAAATTTAATGAAGCTGATAAGATACTTACAGTATTTTCAAAAGATAATGGAAAAATTACAGCTATTGCAAAGGGTGCTAGAAAAACTAAAAGCCAATTAATGGCAAGCACCCAAGTTTTTTGCTATAGTAATTTTGTATTATATAAAGGCAAGAATTTCTATCACATAAATCAAGGAGAGATTCTAAATTCTTTTTATTCTCTTAGGGAAGATATTTATAAGCTTGCCTATGGGACATACATACTAGAGATTGTAGAATCAGGAATAGTCGAACAGGAAGAAAACGAAAAGCTTTTTTTATTAGTACTTAAAACTCTAAAAATATTATCTCTTGAGGAAAAGGATCATCTAAAATTACTTCTTGCCTTCATACTTAAATTTCTAAGCTTTATCGGCTATAAACCTCATTTAAGAAGCTGCGTTATGTGTAATAAAAAGCTGATGGGTAAAATAAAATTTAGTATAACTCTTGGTGGCGCATTATGCAGTGAATGTTTTACAAAGGATATTTACTCAAAAAGTATTGATATTGAAATACTTAAGGTTATGGATAAATTGCTATATTGTAAGCTTGACGAGTTAGATGAATTAAATGTACATGATGATGTTTTACTAAAAATAGATAGTATTATGACGAAATATTTACTAACTCATGTTGATAAAAAATCCTTTAAGGCTTTAGATTTTATTAAGTCTATTCCATAAAAATTTTGGAGGTGTTAGAATGGATATTACGTTAGAGAAAATTGACACTATACGAGAAAGGACTGGAGTGAGCTATAAAGAGGCAAAAGACATTTTAGAAAAGCACAATGGAGATGTTATTGAAGCATTAATTGACCTTGAGCAAAATCAAACATCATGGGGAGAAAACATTGGTCAAAATATCATGAACACAACAGATGCAGTTATGGAAAAGCTAAAAGAAATGCTAAAAAAAGGTAATGTAACAAAGATAATAATTAAAAAGAATGGGAATATAATAATGAATATCCCAGTTACTGCTGGAGCAATTGGAGCTATTTTATCACCTCCAATAACGGCAATAGGGTTAACAACTGCTCTCCTTTCAAAATGCACAATAGAGATTGTAAAGCAAGATGGTGAAGTAGTGAACATGAATGAAATGGCTGAAAAAACTATGAATAAGATGAAAAACACTGTAAAGAAAGAAAGTGTTATGAATACTGAAGATGATGCAGAAGATATTACTGACGAAGATTTTGAGCAATAGTATTGACATTATGATAAATCTTTGCTAAATTATTTAGTATATAATTATAGATATTGGTGTGCTATGAAGAAGACAAGTAGCAAATAGCTTCAAAGCGAGTTAGGGATGGTGAAAGCCTAGCGACAATTTGTGAAGGGCACTTCTGAGCATATTTATACTACTAAGAGGATATCATTTGATGGTATCAAGTAGGGTGGAACCGCGGAAGTTACCTTTCGTCCCTATTCCTAGGGATGGAAGGTTTTTTTTGTGTAGGTTTTTAGAGGAGGTTATATGTATGTATTTTCAGGATTTAATCTTGAAGCTTTTAAACTACTGGGGTAGCAAAGGGTGTACTATAATGCAGCCTTATGATGTAGAAAAGGGAGCAGGTACTATGAATCCCCAAACATTTCTTAGATCATTAGGACCAGAACCTTGGAAGGTAGTTTATGTTGAACCATCTAGAAGACCAGCAGATGCTAGATATGGTGAAAATCCAAATAGAGTTTATCAGCACCATCAGACACAGGTCATATTAAAACCATCTCCTGACAATGTTCAAGAGCTATATCTTGGAAGTTTAGAGGCGATAGGTATTGACCCTCTCAAGCACGATATAAGATTTGTAGAGGATAACTGGGAAGCTCCTACATTAGGCGCATGGGGTCTTGGATGGGAAGTTTGGCTAGATGGTATGGAGATAACTCAATTTACGTATTTCCAACAGGTAGGAAGTATTAACTGTGATTTAGAGTCGGCAGAGTTAACATATGGACTAGAAAGAATTGCAATGTATCTTCAAGATGTAGAAAACGTTTTTGATATACAATGGGCAGAAGGAATAAAATATGGAGAGATTTTTAAACAAGCAGAGTATGAGCATTCAGTTTATAGCTTCGAGGAAGCTGATGCCCAGATTTTATTTAATCTATTTACTACTTATGAAAATGAAGCTACTAAGCTAATTAGTAAAGGATTAGTTTTTCCAGCATATGATTTTGTTTTGAAGTGCTCACATACCTTTAATGTATTAGATGCTAGGGGAGCTGTTAGCGTAACTGAAAGAACTAGCTATATTGGTAGAGTAAGAAATCTTGCAAAACTAGTTGCAGCTAAATATTTAGAAAAGAGAGAGGAACTGCGATTTCCGCTACTAAAGGGAGGTGCAAATGATGATAAATAAATATTTATTGGAAATAGGAACTGAAGAGATACCTTCGAGATTTATCATCGATGCATTAAACCAAATTCGGGAAAATACAGAACAATTACTAAGAGAAGAAAGAATTAGTTATGACTGTATTCATACATATGCTACTCCTAGACGGTTAGTTTTAATTATTGATGGATTAGCAGACAGACAAGAAAATTTAGAAGAATTAGTGAAGGGTCCATCAAAAAAAATAGCTTACGATGCTGAAGGAAACCCATCAAAAGCCTTACAAGGTTTTGCAAAAGGACAGAGAGTGAATATTGAGAGTATTACTATTCAGGAATTTAAAGGAGAAGAATATGTATATGCACTAAAATTAGAAAAAGGAAGAGAAGTAAAAAAAGTTTTACAGGAAAAAGCTGCTAACTTGATAAAATCTATTAATTTTCCCAAATCAATGACATGGGGAGGTAAAAATTTAAAATTCGCTAGACCAATAAGATGGTTATTATCACTATATAATGATGAAATTATTGATTTTGAGTTAGAAGGAATTAAAGCTTCAAACATTACAAGGGGACATAGGTTCTTAGGGAAAAACAATATTGAGATTAATAACATTGATGAGTATGAGCACAAGCTTAGAGAAAACTATGTTATTGTTAATCAAAATGAAAGAAAACAGACTATAAAACGTGATTGTGAAAGACTTGCTATGGAGAAAGGTGGAAAAATCCTTAGAGATAATGATTTATTAAATGAACTAACTTATATTGTTGAGTATCCTACTGCATTTATTGGTAGGATTAAAGAAAATTACTTAGAATTGCCTAGAGAAGTAATTGAAACTCCAATGAAGGCTCATCAAAGATATTATCCTGTTGTTAGTGATATAGGAAGGCTACTTCCATATTTTATTGCAGTTAGAAATGGAAATGCAGAGTACATTGATACTGTAGTAAAAGGAAATGAGAAGGTTTTAGATGCTAGATTAGAAGATGCAAGGTTTTTCTATAATGAAGATATTAAAAATTCTTTAGAGAATTATGTTGAAAAACTTAAGGATATTGTCTTCCAAAAACAACTCGGAACTATTTATGATAAAACAATAAGAAATAGAATTCTTTCTTATAAAATAGCGAAATATCTAGAGGTAGGTGCTGAAACAGAAGGCAATGTAGAGAGAGCAGCATATTTGTCAAAGGCAGACTTAGCAACTAAAATGGTGTATGAATTTACTGAATTACAGGGTATAATGGGTAGAGAATATGCTAAACATTCACAAGAAAATGATATAGTAAGCTTGGCTATATATGAGCATTATTTGCCAAGGTTTTCTGGAGATGATCTTCCTACAACTACTGCAGGAGCGATCTTAAGTATAGCAGATAAGCTAGATACTATTTGTGGATGTTACGCTATAGGAATTCAGCCAACAGGATCACAAGATCCATATGGACTAAGACGGCAATCAATAGGGATAATTAATATTATTCTAGATAAGAATCTACATATTTTTTTAGAGGAGATAATTACATTTGCTCTAAACATCTATGAAGATGAAAAAGGACTCGAATTTGATAAACGTAAGGTTAAGAAAGAAATATTGGAGTTTTTCTATGGAAGATTTAAGAGTATGTTTATTGATATGGGAATTAGATATGATGTTGTAGATGCTGTATTAAGTATTAATAACGACGACGTAACTGATTTGTTAATAAGAGCACAGGAATTGAATAACTGGGTAAATAAAGGAGAGCTTAGTGATATTTTAACTGCTTTTAATAGAGTTCAAAATCTGTCTGAGGAAACTGATAATGATACAGTTAAAAGAGAACTACTACACGAAGAAGAAGAATTAAATTTATACAGAGTGTTTAATGAAATCGAATCAAAGGTTCATTCTTTACTTAATACTAAGGAGTATGATAGAGCATTAGACCTATTGATAAGCTTAAGAGAACCTATTGATAAGTTTTTTGAAAATGTCATGGTGATGGTTAAGAATGAAGAAGTTAAAAACAATAGACTTGCTTTGATAAAGAAAATATCAAATACTATGATGGAAATATGTGATTTATCAAAAATAATTAATATGAAAAAATAAAACAAAAATGAAAGGAGCTTTTAAATGGCTGAGAAGACAACAATGGATAAAATAGTTTCAATTGCTAAAGCAAGAGGGTTCATTTTTCCTGGATCTGAGATTTATGGAGGATTGGCAAATACTTGGGATTATGGTCCTTTAGGAGTAGAATTAAAAAACAATGTAAAAAAAGCTTGGTGGAAAAGATTTATTCAAGAATCACCATACAATGTTGGGATAGATAGCTCTATATTAATGAACCCACAGGTATGGGTAGCTTCTGGGCATGTAGGAGGATTTAATGACCCTCTTATGGATTGCAAGAAGTGTAAGGCAAGGTTTAGAGCAGATAAGTTAATAGAGGACGAATTAAAGAAGCTAGGAGATACTGAGACAGTCGTTGATACTTGGTCAAATGAAGAAATGGAAAAATTCATAGAAGAAAAGGAAATAAAGTGTCCTGAGTGTGGGGAACATGATTATACAAAGATTAGACAGTTTAACTTAATGTTTAAAACATTTCAAGGAGTAACTGAAGACTCAAAGTCTGAGATATATCTAAGACCTGAAACAGCTCAAGGAATTTTTGTTAATTTTAAAAATGTTTATAGAACTGCTAGAAAGAAGATACCTTTTGGAATAGGACAGATTGGTAAATCATTTAGAAATGAGATAACACCTGGTAATTTCACTTTTAGAACTAGGGAATTTGAGCAAATGGAACTTGAATTTTTCTGTAAACCAGGTGAAGATATTGAATGGTTCAATTATTGGAAAAACTTCTGTATGGAATGGTTATTAGATTTAGGAATGGACACTGAAAATATTCGATTTAGAGATCATTCAAAGGAAGAATTATCTCATTACAGTAATGCTACAACAGACATAGAGTATAAATTCTCATTTGGATGGGGAGAATTATGGGGAATTGCTGATAGAACTGATTTTGATTTGAGACAGCATATTGAAACATCAGGTAAAGATTTGATATATATTGATCCAGTGACAAACGAGAAATATGTACCATTCTGTATTGAACCATCTTTAGGTGCTGATAGAGTAACATTAGCTTTACTTGTGGATGCATATACTGAAGAAAAATTAGAGGATGGAACTGAAAGAAGTGTTCTAAAACTACATCCTACTTTATCTCCATTTAAAGCAGCTATTTTCCCATTGACTAAAAAGTTAAAGGAGCCTGCGTTAGAATTATATGCTAAATTAGCGAAAAAGTTTTCAATTGATTATGATGAATCTGGTAGTATCGGTAAGAGATATAGAAGACATGATGAAATAGGGACGCCATATTGTATAACTTTTGATTATGATTCTTTAGAAGATAACTGTGTTACTGTTAGAGATAGAGATACTATGGAGCAGGAAAGGGTTAAAATAGAGGAACTAGAAAACCATATCATGAAAAAGATTGAATTTTAGAATCAAGTAAATAGGATGAGGTAGGTAATATTATTGCCTACCTTTTTAGTACAGTATTAATCTAATATTATATTATATTGTAGATTTATGAATTCATTTTTGATAAAATAGCTTTATAGCATTCAGCCTATTACAGGCAAAGGGGTGAGAATGATTCAATTAACTGAAAGACAGGAAAAAATAATTGAGATAGTGAAAAATAATGAACCAATAACTAGTGATGCAATAGCTCAAAATTTAAAACTAACTAGGGCTACTTTAAGACCTGATTTGACAATTCTCACAATGTTTGGTGTGCTAGATGCCAGACCAAAAGTAGGTTATTTTTATTGTGGAAAATCATCCTTAAACTTTTTTTCAGATAGAATTAGAAATATTAAGGTATCAGAGATAAAGTCAGTGCCAGTTGTCGTACAAGAGGAAACAACAGTATATGATGCAATTGTTACGATGTTTCTTGAAGACATAGGAACCATTTTTGTTTTATCAGATGGATATCTTTCTGGAGTAGTATCTAGGAAGGATTTTTTAAAGAGTGCAATTGGAGGGGTAGATATTAACAAAATGCCTGTAGGAGTTATTATGACACGGATGCCTAATATTGTTATAACTACTTCTGGGGAGAGTGTATTTAGGGCAGCAATAAAAATTATTGAACATCAGGTTGATAGCTTACCTGTTGTTGAAGAAATAAATAATGATGGAGATATTAGATATAAGGTAATTGGTAGATTTTCAAAGACTAACATAACAAGATTATTTGTTGATTTAGGTAAGACTGATTTAGAGTGACAATTTGAAAAAAGTAGTAGTAGGATAATTATTCAAATCCATGTATATTGTGTTTTGTGCCTTGAGCATGCAAGGCAAGTTTGCTAATCTAAACCAGGTGTGTACAGATTTCATATATTTTGCGATACAAGTTCATGTGAAAGGGATGATGTATATATGAATAATAACAGTACAGTTATATATGTTTTATCAGATTCAATAGGAGAAACAGGTGAGCATGTTGCAAAGGCTGCTATAAGTCAATTTAATTCTGGGGTATATGAAACTCGTAGATTTCCATATATCACAGATGAATATCAAATAATAGAAATATTAGAAGAAGCTAAAAACGAGAGATGCATGATAGTTTTTACTATAGTTGTTGAAGACTTAAAACGTTTTTTAATTAATAAGGCAAAAGAGTACAATATACAAGCGGTGGATATTATGACACCAATTCTTAATGGGATGCAGAATATAGTAGGGTTTGAACCAAAAAGAGAACCTGGTCTTATCAGAAAGCTAGATGAAAAATATTTTAGAAAGGTTGATGCAATTGAATTTGCAGTAAAATATGATGATGGTAAAGATACAAGAGGAATTAAAAAAGCTGATATTGTCCTGATTGGAATATCAAGAACCTCTAAAACTCCTTTAAGTATGTATTTAGCCCATAATAATATCAAGGTTGCTAATATCCCATTAGTTCCTGAAGTTTCACCTCCTGATGAACTTTTTGAGATAGATTCAACAAGAATTATTGGACTAACTGCAAATCCATTTAAAATTAATGAAATCAGAAAGGAAAGGCTTAAGGCTTTAGGGTTGAGTGATAATGCTAACTATGCAAGTATGGATAGAATATTAAGTGAAATCAGATATGCGGAAGAATTAATGAAAAGTTTAGATTG
Organism: Thermohalobacteraceae bacterium; assembly: GCA_030625765.1. Classification (GTDB taxonomy): domain Bacteria; phylum Bacillota; class Clostridia; order Tissierellales; family VENL01; genus DAOUQG01. The sequence continues at coordinate 9,219 of DAOUQG010000072.1, forward strand.
TAAAGTAATAGATGTATCAGTTAAAGCTGTTGAAGAAACTGCAGGAATAATAATGGAAATGATAAAAGATAATAATTAGATTTTAAATATACGTTTTTGAATATTTTGTCTCAACATAAGTGTTTGTGAAAAACAAGCACTTTTTTATTATAATATCTAGCATGTTTAAAGGAATATTTTGTAAAGTTATTAACATAATTTAATAGAAATACATAATTTTTTTATGAATAATATGCAGGATTACTGATATATTTGTTGTATATATATAATAATAATATTAGTATTTTTGGTTAAAATCAAAATAAGCTGGGTTTAGGTGAAAGGGGCATGATATGAATATTCGTCTAATAACAGAAGAAAATGAAATGAAAACTTTTTCAAAATATGCTACTTTAAGCCGAAATACTATTGGAAGAAAATCTTATGAAGAGAAATGTATTATTAGAACAGATTTTCAAAGAGATAGAGACAGAATTATACATTCTAAGTCATTTAGAAGATTGAAACATAAGACACAGGTTTTTATTTCACCTGAAGGAGATCACTATAGAACTAGATTGACACATACTTTAGAAGTCTCACAAATTTCGAGGACTATAGCGAGAGCCTTAAGATTAAACGAAGATCTTACTGAAGCTATTGCTCTGGCACATGATTTGGGTCATACACCTTTTGGACATACTGGTGAGAATGTTTTGAACGAAATTCACACTGGGGGATTTAAACATAATGAGCATAGCTTAAGAATTGTTGATTTTCTGGAACAAAGAAGAGGGAAAAATGGGTTAAATCTAACTTATGAAGTAAGAGACGGTATATTCAATCATACTGGCAATGTATTACCTAAAACTTTAGAGGGACAGATAGTAAAGCTTGCAGACAGAATAGCATATATAAACCATGACATTGATGATTCAATCAGGGCAGGTATTATTTCTCAAGAAAATTTACCTAAGGATTGCTTACAAGTATTAGGAAGCAGCCACAGTGAAAGAATTAACAATATGATTATGGATATAGCCCAAAATAGCTTTAATAGAGATATTATAACTATGAGTGAAGAAACTAGATTTTACACTGGTAAATTAAGAAATTTTATGTTCGATAGAGTTTATTTGTCAAGGAAAGCAAAAAAAGAAGAAGCGAAAGCAAAGTATATAATCGAACAGTTATATAATTATTATTTGAAGAACTTTGATAGAATACCTTCTAGACATAGAAATTATTATAATATGAATGACTCTTCAAAAGAAGATATTGTATGTGATTATATTGCAGGTATGACTGATAGATATGTGATCAACTTATTTTCTGAATTATTTATTCCTTTACCATGGGATAAATATTAAAAAAAGAAGGAAAAAAGTATTTTATGTCGAATAATAGTTGAATAGTTGAAATACTATTAATAGTTAATACATTAAATTTAAAATAGGATGATTAAATGAAGATATTGGTGGATGGTGATTCTTGTTCAGTAAAAGATATTATTTTAAAGATTTCTCGAAAATTTGACATCAAAGTAGTTTTTCTAGTTAGTATTAATCATATATTAGAGCTTGGAGATCAAGCAGAAGTAATCTATGTTGATAACTATAGTCAAGCAGTTGATATTCAAATTGCTAACATGTCATGTAAAGGTGATATTGTAGTAACAAATGACTATGGATTAGCATCACTAGTAATTGAAAAAGGAAGCTACTGTATTTCAAATAGAGGTCATATTTTTGATAAGGGTAATATTGATAGGTTTTTAATAAATAGACATATTACAATGAGAGCAAAGAAGGAAGGACAAAGAATTAGAGGACCACGAAAGAAGAAAGTTGTTGATGATGAAAATTTTATGAATGGCTTGATTAAACTTATTCTGAATAAGAAATAATGTATATTATAATGTTATTAATAATTTGACAAATGAAGAAGGAAATTGTTATTTAAAATAGAATTATAAAAAAAAGGTGGTAAATATGCCTATTTATTCAGAGGAAGTTGTACAGAAGGTCAGAGAATCCAATGATATAGTAGAAGTGATTTCAGATTATATTACTTTAAAAAGAGCAGGTGTTAATTTCAAAGCTCTTTGTCCATTTCATAATGAAAAAACTCCATCATTTATGGTATCATCTTCAAAACAAATTTTTCATTGTTTTGGATGCGG
>DAOUQG010000157.1 GCA_030625765.1 Thermohalobacteraceae bacterium
TAATTTTGAACATAAAGCATATAAGTATAACTTTGATTCAAAGGAAATTATAGAAATAGGAAAATATATGTTTTATCCACATTTATCCGAAAATGAAGATTATTTAATATACTCAAAACCTAAATATGATACATCAGAAGATCGGGTTTCAGATTTACCTGATTATGGTCAAACCGGGTTATTTATTAGAAACTTGAAGACTAATGAAGATATTGAGATATTGAAGGATCATGATTTGAGTGGTGAAGATATGATACCTATTCAATTAATTTATACTACTATTGATTATAAATAAGCTTTGAGTCAACGGGGACTATTACAACTTAAAGGGACAATGTGATAGGTGAAATTGCAAAAAAAGCACCTTTTTTGAAAAACCAGCTTGTAAAATGCGGGAGTGAGAGCCTGAAAATCAAAAAAATACAACTTTTTCAGTAGTCTCCAAGCTGACCACTTATCTTTTTCGTCGCTGTATTAAGCAAAAAAGGATATGTAGCAGGAGAATCAGATCCTTGCTAGATTTTGATAATAATCCTAGGTAAATCCTAGGATTATTATTTTTATGTTAATCGTAGACTTTTGTCTTTTTCACATTTCTGATATAATAAAAGTATACAATGTTAAATTGAAGTTAAGTACTAGCGACTATAATAAACTAGTGGGAGTGGATAAAATGAGACTTGGTTTTGAGTTAAACCTTGAACAATCTCAAAAATTAATAATGACTCCGGAACTAAGACAAGCTATAAAGTTACTTCAGTTCACAAGTCAAGAGTTATATCAGTATGTTGAACAAGAAATTCAAACAAATCCTTTACTTGAAATGGAAAGTAAGATTTCAAAAACAGAGAACATTGATGACTATAAAAATAGGAATGATGAAATAGACTGGAAGGAATTTTTAGGTAAATATGATGATATAAGCTATAGGAATAATATGAAAGTTAGTCATGAGGATAAGCAAAGCTTTGAGAGTTATACCGCAACTAAAAGTACTCTAAGAGAACATTTATTATTCCAATTAAATCTTACAATATTTCATGAAAATGATAAGAAAATAGGAGAATTTATAATAGAAAGTATTGATAAAAATGGATATCTAAATACTACTGTAAAAGAAATAGCAGAACAAATTGGATGCAACATAGAAAAAGTTGAAAGCATACTGAAATTAATACAAACCTTCGACCCTGTAGCAGTAGGAAGTAGAGATTTAAAAGAATGTCTAACGGTACAGCTTCAGATGAAAAACATGCTAAACGAGGATATTGCACAAGTCATAGAAAATCACCTCGAAGATGTAGGAAAAAATAGAATATCAAAAATATCTAAGGAATTAAATATATCTACAAAAGAGGTTCAGGAAATATTTGATATAATTAAATCATTAGAGCCAAAACCTGGTAGAGGATTTAGCTGTGAGGAAGATGATATAAAATATATAACTCCAGATTTAACACTTGAATACATTAATGGTGAATATATAGTGGTTGCTAATGACACAGCTGCTCCTAGACTAAACATTAACAAATATTATAGGCAGCTACTAAATCAAGTTAGGGAAGATAACACTACGGAATTTTTAAAAAACAAACTAAATTCAGCTATGTGGGTAATTAGGAGTATTGAACAAAGAAGAATGACAATTTACAATGTAGCTAAGTCAATAGCTAAATTCCAAAAAGAATTTTTTGATAAAGGGAAAAAATACTTAAAGCCTCTGACTTTAAAAGAAGTTGCTGATGATATAGATGTGCATGAGTCTACAGTTAGTAGAGCAACCAATGGTAAGTATATTCAAACTCCTAGAGGACTTTTTGAACTAAAATATTTCTTTACAAGCGGCGTTCAAGGTCAGAGTGGTGCGATTTCTTCAACAAGCATAAAATCTATGATAAAAGAGCAAGTGGATAATGAAAATCCTAAAAAACCACTCAGTGATCAAAAAATTGCAGAAATATTGAAACAAAAAAACATTGAAATATCAAGGAGAACAGTTGCAAAATATAGAGATGAATTAGGTATACCTTCGTCTTCTGGAAGAAGAAGATTTTAAAATTAAATGATTATTTTCCTTGAAATATTCCTTATACTAATCTATAATAAGAAATGTAGGGGATATTTTTTTAAAAAATGCGGGTCCCATACGATATATGCGGGACTAAATATGACCCTGATGTACATAAAGATAAGTAAAATATTGCATAAAGGATTGAACTGTTAATCTTGGATATATCTAATTGGAAAGTAGATAATAATATTATGTGGGGTTGAGCTTAAAAAGGAGAGAAGTATAATGAGTGAGATACTTAAGCTGCAGAAAAAGATTGTTCCTGAATTAACAGAGATATTAGAAAAGAGATATAATATTTTAAGATATATTTACTATAATCAGCCAATTGGTAGAAGAACCTTAGCTGGAAATTTAGGTATAGGAGAAAGAGTAATCAGGACAGAAATTAATGTTTTAAAAAAGCAGGAATTACTAGAAATACAATCAATAGGAATGAGTGTTACAGAAGAAGGAAAGATGATAATTGATAAATTACAGGATTTTATTCATGCTTTAAGAGACTTGAGTAGCTTAGAGAATAGATTACAGGAAATACTTATGATTAAAAAAGTTATTGTAGTTCCTGGTACCTTTGATGAAGACCAATTAATATTAAAGGATGTTGGAAAGATAGCCTCGCTATGTATTAACAGTATGATAAAGGATAATAATATCATTGGAATTACAGGTGGTTCAACAATGGCTCAAATTGCTGAAGAAATGCCAGAAAACAAATCAAAAAAAGGTGTTTTAGTATTACCCGCAAGGGGAGGGTTAGGCAAAAATCTAGAAACTCAAGCAAATAATATTTCTGCTAAGATTGCTAAAAAATTAGGAGGCATGTATAAACTGCTTCATGTTCCTGATAGTTTGGAAAAGGAAGCCTTAGAAACAATATTAAAAATTCCTGAAATAAGAGAGATTAGGGAACTAATTAAGAAAATTGATATTCTTGTTCTTGGATTAGGTAGAGCAGATGAAATGGCTAGAAGGAGAAAGTTGTCTGAAAAAACAATTGAAGAAATAATGAATAAAGGCGCTGTAGCTGAAGCATTTGGACATTATTTTAATCGGGATGGTCAAAAAGTATGGGAATCAAGTACAGTTGGACTTTCACTTGTTGATTTTCAAAATGTAGAAAATGTTGTATGTATTGCATGTGGTAAGAAAAAGACTGAAGCAATTATGTCTATAGCCTCTTTAAAAAGTAACATTACTTTAATTTTAGATGAAGGCGTTGCTAGAGAAATAACAAGATTAGCTAATTAAGCTGATTTTAATCAGCTAAATATAAAATTAGGAGGTATATTTATGAGTATGAAAATTGCAATTAATGGCTTTGGGAGAATTGGTAGAAATGTATTAAGATATGCTATGGAGAACGATGTAAAAGGGATTGAGATTGTCGCAGTTAATAATCCTGGAAAGGTTGAAAATTTAGCTCATCTATTTAAGTACGATTCTTGCTTTGGAAAATTTGAAGGAACAGTTGAGGTTGATGATGACAATCTAGTTATTAATGGAAAAAGAATAAAAGTATGTGGGGAAAGAGACCCTGAAAAATTACCTTGGGGAGAGCTAGGAGTAGAATTAGTAGTAGAATCTACAGGTAGATTTAGAGATAAAGAAGGTGCATCAAAGCATATTACTGCTGGAGCGAAGAAGGTTCTTATTAGTGCACCAGCTCAAGATGAAGATGTTACTATTGTAATGGGAGTTAATGAAAATAATTATGACCCTAAAAATCATAATATTATTTCAAATGCTTCTTGTACAACAAACTGTTTAGCTCCATTTGCAAAAGTTATATTAGATAAATTTGGCATTAAGAGAGGCCTTATGACTACAGTACACGCTTATACTAATGATCAAAAAATATTAGATGGAAGTCACAAGGATTTAAGAAGAGCTAGAGCAGCAGCAGAATCAATTATTCCAACTTCAACAGGTGCTGCAAAAGCGGTAGCGTTAGTAATTCCTGAATTAAAAGGAAAGTTAAATGGTATGGCAATGAGAGTTCCTACTCCTACAGTTTCAGTTGTAGATGTTGTATTTGAAACTGAGAAAGAAGCTACAGCTGAAGAAATAAACAAGGCGCTTAAACAAGCTGCTGAAGGAGAATTAAAGGGAATATTAGCATTCTCAGATGAACCATTAGTTTCAATTGATTATAGAAAAAATCCAAACTCTTCAATAATAGATGGACTTTCAACTATGACACAAGGAAACATGGTTAAAATAGTTTCATGGTATGACAATGAGTGGGGTTATTCTGTAAGAGTGGTTGATTTAGCAAAATATATAGCAGAAAAAGGAATATAGAGTAATATAGATAACAAGAATCCAGAAGGACATGCTTTCCTATACTGGATTCTTGTACTTTACTTAGTGAGGAGGAAGAACATGTTAAATAAAAAAACATTGGATCATTTAGGTATAAAAGGAAAAAAAGTTTTAGTAAGATGTGATTTCAATGTTCCGATGAATAAAGATGGAGAAATTACTGATGATAGAAGAATAAGAAGTGCTTTACCTACTATAGACTACATACTAAAAAATGAAGGTAAAGTTATTTTAATGTCACATCTAGGAAGACCAAAGGGTGAGCCAAAGTCAGAATATAGCCTTAAGCCTGTTGCAAAAAGATTATCAGCTTTATTAAATAAGGAAGTAGTTTTTGTTGATGAAGATTCTGTAATAGGAGAGGGAGCAAAAAAAGCTACTAGTGATATGAAAAATGGTGATGTTGTATTACTTCAAAACACTAGATTCCGCAAGGAAGAAAAGAAAAATGATGCATTATTTGCAAAAGAATTAGCCTCTTTAGCAGATTTATTTGTTAATGATGCCTTCGGAACTGCTCATAGAGCTCATGCTTCAAATGTAGGAGTATGTAATTACTTATCTTCTGCAGTTGGCTTTTTGGTGAATAAGGAAATTGAAGTAATGGGAAAAGCTATGTCAGATCCAGATAGACCATTTGTAGCAATCTTAGGAGGAGCAAAGGTTTCAGATAAAATAGATGTAATTGAAAACCTTATAGATAAGGTAGATAGTCTATTGATTGGTGGAGGTATGGCGTACACATTTTTAAAAGCAAAAGGATTTGAAATTGGTAAATCATTACTAGAAGAGGATAAAATCGATTTAGCAAAAAATCTAATTTCAAAAGCAGAAGAAAAGGGAGTTAAACTGCTTTTACCAATGGATGTAGTAGTGGCAAAGGAATTTAAGAATGATACTGAATACAAAACTGTGAAAATAGATAGCATTCCACATGATATGATGGGCTTAGATATTGGTGAAGAAACAAGAAGATTTTTTGCAGAAGAAATTAAAAGCGGGAAAACAATAATATGGAATGGACCTATGGGCGTATTTGAAATGGTGAATTTTGCTAAAGGAACTGAGGCGATTTCAATTGCAATGTCTCAAGTTAACGGTACTACTATCATTGGTGGTGGTGATAGCGCAGCAGCTGTTGAAAAAACAGGACTAGCAGATAAAATGACCCATATTTCTACTGGTGGTGGTGCATCATTGCAGCTTTTTGAAGGAAAACCATTACCAGGAATAGAAGCTATAGATGATAAATAAGGAGGGGTTATGATGAGAATACCTATAATTGCTGGGAATTGGAAAATGAATAAAACTATAACAGAAGGAATTGATTTAGTAAAAAATATTAAGAATATCACTATGGATACAGATGTTGAGGTGGTAGTTTGTACTCCGTTTATTGCTTTAAGTAATATAAAGAAGGAAATTGAAGGTACAAAATTAAAGCTTGCAGCTCAAAATATGCATTGGGAAGATAATGGAGCATTTACTGGAGAGATATCACCTGTAATGCTTAAAGACCTAGGTATTGACTATGTAATAATTGGGCATTCAGAAAGAAGACAATATTTTAATGAAAGCAATGAAACTGTAAATAAAAAGATTAAATCAGCTATTAAGTATGGGATAAACCCAATAGTATGTGTTGGTGAAACTTTAGAAGAAAGAGAAGCTGGTAATGCAAATGATAAAATAAAAACACAAATAATTGAAGGATTAAAGGATATTAAGGAAGAAGACATGCCTAATATTGTTCTAGCATATGAACCGATTTGGGCAATTGGGACAGGCAAGACTGCTTCCAGTAAGGACGCTAATGATATGATATCCTTTATAAGAAACATTATTAAGGATAAATATGGAGTAAATATTTCTGATAAGGTTAGAATACAGTATGGAGGAAGCGTAAAACCTAGTAACGTAACAGATATTATGAATCAATCGGATATTGATGGTGCTTTGGTAGGAGGAGCAAGCTTAAAGGCAGAGGATTTCATTGATATCGTTAAATTTTAGCAAGGAGAGATATCTATGCCAAATAAATTAGTAACACTAATTGTGCTTGATGGTTGGGGAATAGGAAAAAGCTATGAAGGGAATGCAATAAACTCAGCTAACACTCCTAATTATAGAATGCTTCAAGAAAATTACCCTAGTACTACGTTGATGGCTAGTGGGTTAGAAGTAGGGTTGCCAGAAGGACAAATGGGTAATTCAGAGGTGGGGCATTTGAACATTGGAGCTGGAAGAATTGTTTATCAGGAGCTTACTAGGATATCAAAGGCTATTGAAAATGGTGAGTTTTATAAGAAGGAAGAGCTCATAAAAGCTATGACAAATGTGAAAAAAAACAATTCAAAGCTTCACTTGATGGGACTATTATCTGATGGAGGAGTTCACAGTCACAATAAACACTTATACGGTCTTTTACAATTAGCTAAAAAGCACGGATTAGAAGATGTTTATGTTCATTGTTTTCTTGATGGTAGAGATGTACCACCTTCAAGTGCAAAAAAATACTTGGAGGAACTTGAAGCAAAGTTAAAAGAAATTGGAATAGGCAGTATCGCTACAATTTCAGGAAGGTATTATGCAATGGATAGAGATAAGAGATGGGATAGAACTCAAAAGGCTTATGCTGCCATGACTTTAGGAAAAGGCATTCTAGGTAGCTCAGCAATAGAATTATTGAACAAGTCCTATTCAGAGAATGAAACTGATGAATTTGTCAAACCGTCTATAATAGTTAGAAATGGGAAACCTATTGCAACTGTAGATTCAACTGATTCAATAATTTTCTTCAATTTCAGACCAGATAGAGCAAGACAGATAACAAGAGCGTTTGTGGATCAAGAATTTGATGGCTTTAATAGAATCAAACAAGTAGATGTTCACTTTGCTTGTATGACTCAATATGATAAAACTATTGAAAATGTAGAGATTGTATATAAGCCTCAAAAACATACAAATACACTTGGAGAATATATTAGCAGCTTAGGACTTAA